>NZ_NWQG01000158.1:0-15928 GCF_002529485.1 Mesorhizobium sanjuanii | reverse complement strand
GGTGAAATCAGCCGGCTTCGGGGCGGAAAGTCCCGACGATTTGCTATCGGATCTCGATTTGGCAGGCGCTTTTCTGGCGGCGGTGGCCATGCATCACTCCCTGTTACGTCTCTTTGTGGACATTAGAGCAAGATGAAATCTGCTCTGAGGGAGATCAGTCCTCCCCACCGATTTGGAAGAGGCTAACATGCGAGAATGGGTTTCGCCATGCTGAAAAATGCATGGCTGGCATGCATCTAAGCGATTAAAATCGTTGAAAATATCGGCGATTAACTCGAATCAGGTTATCTGGACGACGATGGCAGCATGATGGTGATTTCGTCGGCATGGGACAGATTGAGCGCCTTGCGCGCCTGCTCGTCAAGCATGTCCTTTTCCAGCGTCCCTTCGTGCATGAGCTGGACACGGTGTTGCAGATCGATCCGACGTGCCTTGACGGCATCGAGCTTGCCCTGCAGATCGGCGGCCTGGGCTTCGAGCCGGTACTTGGAATAGATGCCGAACTCGCCATGATAGGCGTGGAAACCGAAATAAGCCAGGAACGCCACGCAGAGCGAGGGAATGATCAGCCGACCGGTGTTTCTCTGCTTGTGCTGGCGTGTCCACATGGGTCCGGATCCTGGCGGCCGCGAACTCAAACGGCCCAGCGTTCTTTTCGCCCGATTGTGCTTAATGGACGGTTACGGACAGCCGGATTTGGTCAGCGAAACGAAAAAGGGCGGGAATGACCCGCCCCTACGCTTCCGGATAATTCCTGGAAATCAGCCTTTCACGATCGACTTGCCGGCGTAGAACGCCTGCTTGCCGAGTTCTTCCTCGATGCGGATGAGCTGGTTGTATTTGGCCATGCGGTCAGAGCGCGACAGCGAGCCTGTCTTGATCTGCCCGCAATTGGTGGCGACGGCGAGATCGGCGATGGTCGAATCTTCCGTCTCACCCGATCGATGCGACATGACGGCGGTGTAGCCGGCCTTGTGCGCGGTCTCGACGGCGTCGAGCGCTTCGGTGAGCGAGCCGATCTGGTTGACCTTGACCAGGATCGAATTGGCCACGCCCATGCGGATGCCGTCGCGTAGTCGCGCCGTGTTGGTGACGAACAGATCGTCGCCGACGAGCTGGGTCTTCTTGCCGATGAGGTCGGTCAGGTACTTCCAGCCGTCCCAGTCGTCCTCGGCAAGTCCGTCCTCGATCGTGATGATCGGATAGTCGGCGGCGAGCTTGGCCAGGTATTTGGCCTGCGCTTTCGGATCGCGGGTCTTCCTCTCGCCCTCATAGACGTAGTTGCCGTCCTTGAAGAATTCGGTCGCGGCGCAGTCGAGGCCGAGCGCGACCTCCTCGCCCGGCTTGAAGCCGGCCTTTTCAATCGATTCCATGATGAAATCGAGCGCGGCCGGCGCGCTTTTCAGGTTCGGAGCGAAGCCGCCTTCGTCGCCGACATTGGTGTTGTGGCCGGCATCCTTCAGCCTCTTGCGCAGCGTGTGGAATATCTCCGAGCCCCAGCGCACGCCGTCACGCAGCGTCGGCGCGCCGATCGGCAGGATCATGAATTCTTGGAAATCGATCGGGTTGTCGGCATGCGCGCCGCCATTGATGATGTTCATCATCGGCACTGGCAGCACATGCGCCTTGGTGCCGCCGACATAGCGGTAGAGCGGCAGGCCGGCCGCGTCCGCCGCGGCCTTGGCCACCGCCAGCGACACGCCGAGAATGGCATTGGCGCCGAGCCGGCTCTTGTTGGGCGTGCCATCGAGCTCGATCATCGTCTGGTCGATATGGATCTGGTTCTCGGCTTCCATGCCGCCGATCGCCTCGAACAGCTCGCCATTCACGGCCTCGACGGCCCCGAGCACACCCTTGCCGAGATAGCGGGCGCCGCCGTCGCGCAGCTCGACCGCCTCATGCGCGCCGGTCGAGGCGCCGGACGGCACCGCGGCACGGCCCATCGAGCCGTCTTCAAGCACAACATCGACCTCGACAGTCGGGTTTCCGCGGCTGTCCAGGATTTCACGCCCGACAATGTCGATGATGGCGGTCATTGTAATGTCCCCGATTGATCTGGCAAAGCGTCGCGCACGTCTTAGCCAAAGTGCCGCAAAAGGCAATCGGGGCGCCTGCAAATATTGCCGCGCCGCTTCCCCGGCCGATTCACGAAGCGCAAATCGCTGTCATCATAAGTCATGGCGGCGGGCCGCGTTCTCGGTTATGGTCGCGCTTGCGCGGGGCGAAACAGGAGGAGTTTCGCCATGTCCCAGTTGAGCGGTATCGTAAGTTTATTCCTGATTGCAGCTGCGTTCCTGACGTCATGCGACAATCAGCAGCCCCAGCAGGGATCGTTGCCGGCCCTGCAGATCGCGGAATAGCTTTCATCGCATATGGAAAGGCCCCCGGCGGACGGGGGCCTTTCTGATTCAGCGGACTGAAGTCAGTGCCAGTAAGGCTCGACCTTGTAATAGTTGTACGAAGCGTCGCGTGCCGCCTCGCCGTCGGCGCCGGTCAGTTCGTTGATCGAATAGGCAGGCGCGGCTGTCAGTTGCTCCTTGGTGAAGGGCACGACGTAGCCGCCCTTATCCTCGTCATAGTCGAGGCTCGCCCATGGCATGGCGTGGTATTTCTCGCCGATGCCAAGAAATCCGCCAAAGCCGATCACCGCGAACATGATGCCGTTCGACGTCTTGTCGAGCATGACATCCTCAATGTCGCCGATATGCTCGCCTTCGGTATTATAGACCGACGTGCCAATGACGCGCGAAGCGGCAATGGCCTCGGTGTGCCCGGTCTGGGTTGTCATGGTATGCTCCTCTCTTGTTGTTGACGCTATGCGTTGACAATGAGGGGAGCGGACGAAGGTTCCAGACTTTCTTTAATGTCCGGGCCAGCTACTCAGCGAGGATGAAGGTGACTTTCATGTTGACGCGGTAGGCGGAGATATTGCCGTTCTCAACGACGATCTTCTGATCCTGAATCCATGCGCCTTCGACGTTCTTCAGGGTCTTGGAGGCGCGCGCAATTCCCTTCTCGATGGCGTCCTGAAAGCTCTTCTTCGACGATGCTGTGATCTCGGTGACGCGGGCGACGGACATGGCTTCCTCCTGCCAAGTGCTCATTTGCATGGCAAGAGTACAGCCGGCTGTGGGGGACCACAAGCGCGTGCGTTTCAACCCTTGGCAATTCGATCGAACGCCATCAGCCGTTCGAGCAAAGCCGGCATGTCCTTCAGCGGCACCATGTTCGGGCCATCGGAAGAGGTCGAATTGTCGGGATCCTGGTGGGTTTCGATGAACACGCCGGCAACGCCGACGGCGACAGCCGCGCGTGCCAACGTCTCGACAAAGCGACGCTCGCCACCCGAGGAACCACCCTGCCCCCCCGGCTGTTGCACGGAATGCGTGGCATCGAAAATCACCGGCGCACCGATCTCGGCCATGATCGGCAGCGAACGCATGTCGGACACCAGTGTGTTGTAGCCGAAAGACGCGCCGCGCTCTGTCGTCAACACGTTGGCATTGCCCGAACCGGTGATCTTGGCGACGACGTTCTTCATGTCCCAGGGAGCAAGGAACTGTCCCTTCTTGACATTGATCACCTTGCCGGTCCTGGCCGCGGCAACCAGCATGTCGGTCTGACGCGACAGGAAAGCCGGTATCTGCAGCACGTCGACATGCGGCGCGACGATCGCGCACTGTTCCTCGGTGTGGACATCGGTCAGCACGGGGAGCGAAAACGTCTTGCGCAGTTCATCGAAGACGGGAAGCGCTGCCTCCATGCCCGCGCCGCGCGTCGCCGACAGCGAGGTGCGGTTGGCCTTGTCGTAGCTGGTCTTGTAGACGACCCCGATGCCGAGCTTGCCGGTGAGCTCCTTCAGCGCACCGGCCATGTCGAAGGCATGCTGGCGCGATTCAAACTGGCACGGGCCGGCGATCAGCGCCAAAGCCGCCTTGTTGTCGAAGACGACATTGCCGACGGTTACCGACGAATTGGGGGCCAAGGGCTTGCTCATGGGATCTCCCGGAAAATGAAAACCGCACCCTGTCCGGGCGCCGGCCGCACGACAATATCATTGCCGTCTATGTCGTGTTCGATGCAATTGGCTGCAAGGAGCGTTGCCACGGTATCCGTGCTGCGAACCGAAAAGACGACCCCCGCGAAACGGAGTTCCGACGGCGCACTGGCCGGCAGGCCGAAACGCGTGTCGAACGCAGCAGGCTCAAGCAGGGTCAAACCGGCGTTCGGCAAGCGAAACGCCGTGTCCTCCTCCGCATCCGACGCGACCGCCAACAATCCGCGCTGCTCGGATGGTCTGTCGCTGACCGCCACGACTTCGATGATGCCGGTTGCGCCGTTGGCATGGGCTTGCAACGCGGCGCGGTCCACCTTGGGCGCGTTGATCCGCTCGCAAGCGAACAGCAACGCGTCCGTCGCCCCGGCTCCAGAGGCGAAGGCGAGTTTGAACGATGCCATGTCGCTGTTTCCCGCCGCGTCGGCAAAGGCACGCGAAAAGCTCAACATACCGCCCGCCGACAGGCCGGCTTCGACATAGCGCGCATGGTCGGCGTCGGCATTGCCGGTGCTGAGCACGATGGCCGAAAATCCCTCCTCGCCGCATCGGTCGCGATAGGCGCGGTCGCGCGCGACGAAGACGTTGCCCGCCGCGATCGCCTTCGCCGCCGCTTGCGCGTCGCCTACCGCCAGCGGCTCGAGATAGGTGCCGTCCTCAAGGAAGACGCAGCAGTTCTCCGTTCCGAATGGGTGAATGCCGGGCGGCGCCACGACAAAGCCCAGCGAGACCAGTCGCGCCCGCGCCACGTCGAGATTCACCGTCGGCAGCACAAGATGGTCAAGCGGATGAGTGGGCGGCGTCTCGGTCATGCCGGCGCGGTGTGCATCATTCCGGAAGACGGTTCAAGCGTTTCGGCCGCTTGCCGCGGCCACGACGTCGGCCGAATAGCGCAATTCGCGCAATGGCCTGACCTGGCTGGTCGTCTTTGCATAGAGAGGATGCGCCTTATAGGCGGCAAGGGCTGTCTCATCCTCGAACTCGGCGTAGACGACCACGTCGATTTCGTCCGAGAGCGGGTCGACCTTGGTGTTGAGCGTCACCTCGAAAAAGCGGGAATGGGGGATCTTGCCCAGGGTCAGCAAGCCAGTGCGCACGGCCTCCACGTCCTCTTTGTCGCGCGCGCTGAAGAAAACGATATGCCGGATCAAACCAGCCTCCTCGATCGATATGCAGGCGTGTTTTGTGCGGGCAAAACGATCGCGTCAACCGGCAACGATGTCGCGCCGGTGTTGCGCGGGGAAAGAAACCCTAGACGAAGCTGGTGGCGTAGTTCACCACGCGCGTTATCTCCCTGACGGTGTAGTCGAGATAGCGGCCCTGATTGTAGAGTCCGTCCCAGATAAGGAAGAAGGTGACGGCGGCGATGACGATGACATAACGCATGGCTAAACTATCGCATGAGAGTGGCTGCCGCAGCCAGAGTGATTCCGATGTCGACCGGCGGCCCTCCCCAACATCTTGCCTCTTGAAGTTCCCTTTGATGACGTGAAAGATTGCGGTGGGATTCATCAGGGGGCGACGTTCGAACCTGGCGAATGAACTGCGAGAGTGTGGGAACCGGTCGTTTTACACCGGTTGCGCAGAAGTCCGGGGGCGTGACATGGCTTACAAGGAACAGAAGAGCGTTGCTTTGGGCAGCGTTATATTGGGCGACGCGGTCAGGCTGGACGAAGTCAATTTCGCCGAAATCGTCAAAGGCCTGCCGGCCAAAGCGCGCATGGTGCTGTCGGCGGCGATGAGCCTGCCGCGTGGTTCGCTCAAGGTGAGGATGCCGGACGGCCGCGCCGTCCTCGTCGGCGGCAAGGGCCCAGGTCCGGACGCCGAGCTGGTGCTGAAGAACTGGCGCCTGCCTTCCCGTGCCTTCACCGGCGGCACCATCGGCGTTGCCGAATCCTACATGGACGGCGATTGGGAAAGCCCCGACGTCACCAGTTTCCTCGAATTGTTCGTGGTCAATTCGGCCATCGGCGAGCGTGTCGCGGGCGGCGCCAGCTGGCTGATCAACGCCGTCCAGCGCATCCGCCACTGGTTCAACGAGAACACTCGCACCGGTTCGAAGCGCAATATCTCGGCGCACTACGACCTTGGCAATGCGTTCTACAAGGAATGGCTGGATCCAAGCATGACCTATTCGTCGGCGCTCTATGCGACCGGCGCCAACGATCTGGAAAGCGCGCAGGCCGCCAAATACCGCGCGCTGGCCAAGGATACCGGGATTGGCAAGAAGGATCATGTGCTGGAAATCGGCTGCGGCTGGGGCGGCTTTGCCGAATTCGCCGCGCGCGAGATCGGCTGCCGTGTCACCGGCTTGACGATCAGCCGCGAGCAGCACGATTTTGCCAAGGCGCGCATCCAGAAAGCCGGGCTTGCCGACAAGGTCGACATCAAGCTGCAGGATTATCGCGACGAGACCGGCACCTATGACCGCATCGCCTCGATCGAGATGTTCGAGGCGGTCGGCGAAAAATACTGGCCGGTGTTTTTCGGCAAGATGAAGACTTGCCTGAAATCCGGTGGCACGGCCGGTCTGCAGATCATCACCATCAACGAGGCTGCCTACGACACCTATCGCGCCCGTCCTGATTTCATCCAGCGCTACGTCTTCCCAGGCGGCATGCTGCCGACGCCGTCGATCCTGAAAGCGCTCGGCAAGGACCACGGACTTGCCCATCTGCGCGAGCGCGTCTTCCCGGACGATTATGCCCGCACGCTCGCCGAATGGCGGCACCGCTTCCGGGCGTCATGGGAAAAGATCGTCCCGCTCGGTTTCGACGAACGCTTCAAGAAGCTCTGGGAGTTTTACCTGCATTATTGCGAGGCTGGCTTCCGCGCCAGCTACATCGATGTCCGCCAGGTGGTTTACAAGGCCTAGCGGGAGCCTGCTTCGCCTATAGGAGGATGCGGTATTTCGCAAACCCGGCTTCGCCCTCGCCTGCCGGTTCGATCTTCAGCGACTTCACCTCGGCGATAAAATCCTTCGCCCTGGCGCCGGTCTCGAACACGACACTGGTTCCGGGCAGCGGCGCAAACGACCAGTTGTCGTCCGCCGACGGGTTGATCGTGCCTTCGCTGACGACGTAGCGCACGATCACGTCGCGATTGGTGTCCGGCGCCTCATAGATGATCTTCGAGGCGTTGATATCGGGGAAGTTGCCACCGCCGCCGGCGCGGTAATTGTTGGTGGCGACAACGAATTTCGCTGCCGGATCAATCGGTTTTCCGTCGAACATCAAGTCGACGATGCGGTTGGAGCCGGCATTGGCCATCCCGCCCTTGGCGTCGTATTTCGGCGGCTGGGACAAGTCGATCCTGTAGGTGACGCCGTCGATGACGTCGAAATTGTAGGACGGGAAATCGGTGTTGATCAGCGCCTGATCGGCCTTGCCAGCCTCGATCCTGTTGAAAATGCCGGCCGACATCTCCAGCCATTCCTTCACCTGCGCCCCGGTGATTTCGACGGCGCGAACGGTGTTCGGATAGAGATAGAGGTCGGCGACATTCTTGATGGCGATGTCGCCCACCGGCACGTCGGTATAGTAGTCGGCGCCGTTGCGGCCGCCGGCCTTGAAGGGCGCCGCCGCCGACAGCAGTGGTACGTCCTTCCACTGCGTGTTCTTGAGGATGTCCTTCAGATACCAGGTCTGCGCCTGGCTGACGACCTGTACCGACGGATCGTCGGCGACCAGCGCGAAATAGGAGTAGAGCGGCGCCGAGGTCTTGCCGACCGGTCGGCGCACATAGGCCAGCGTCGCCTGGTGATCCTGCTCGAGCGCGGCGATGATGCGCTTGTCGTCCGCGACCGTCGGCTTGTTCTTGTTGTCGACGCGCTCGTAGATCGGCCGCGCCTCGGAGGTTGCCGAGACGACCCGCCACTTCGACCCGTCGCGCTCAAGCAACAGGTCGATCAGGCCCATATGCGAGCCCCAGAAACCGCCCATCACGGCAGGCTTGCCCTGCAGCGTGCCCTTTTCGGTATCGACGGCCTCAAGCGCCTGAAAATCCTTCTTGCCGGGGAAGACCAGATGCTGGTGTCCGGTGAACACCGCGTCGATGCCGTCGACGCCGGCGACGAAGAAGGAGGCGTTTTCCATCATGTCGCCCTGCTTCACGTCGATGCCGGAATGGGACAGCGCGATGACGATGTCGGCGCCTGCCTCCTTGATCTCCGGCACCCAGGCCTTTGCCGCCTCGACGATGTCGCGCGTCTTGACGTTGCCTTCAAGGTTCTTCAGGTCCCAGACCATGATCTGCGGCGGCACGAAGCCGATGATGCCGATCCTGATCGGCTGCTCGGCGCCCGAGCCATCCTTGATTGTCTTATCGAGGATGATGTAGGGCTTGAGATAGAGCTTGTCGTCGCGCGGGTTTGCGGCCAGTTCGGTGCCGCGGGTCAGATTGGCGCAGACGAACGGGAAATTGGCGCCGGCCAGCACCTTGTCCATGAAGGACAGACCGTAGTTGAACTCATGGTTGCCAAGCGTCGAACACTCGTAACCGAGCAGGTTCATGCCCTTCATGATCGGATGCAGGTCACCGTCCTTCATGCCCTTCTCATAGGCGATGTAGTCGCCCATCGGGTTGCCCTGCAGCAGGTCGCCATTGTCGATGAGCATGGCGTTGGTGGCTTGCTTGCGCACCGCATCGATCAGCG
Source organism: Mesorhizobium sanjuanii (assembly GCF_002529485.1). Lineage (NCBI taxonomy): Bacteria > Pseudomonadati > Pseudomonadota > Alphaproteobacteria > Hyphomicrobiales > Phyllobacteriaceae > Mesorhizobium > Mesorhizobium sanjuanii. The sequence continues at coordinate 7,220 of NZ_NWQG01000158.1, read as the reverse complement.
AGGCCGTCCGCGACAGACCCAGTGTGTCGTTCGCTTTGTCGGCGTAGTAATCATAGGGCAGCACGTTCACATGGATGTCGGTCGTCTCCATGATCCTGAGATGCGCCTGGTTGGCCTGCGCTCGGGCGGAGAACGGGTGCAGCATGATCAGTGCTCCCGTGGCGGCAGCGCCCGCAAGCAGTGAGCGGCGAGAGACTGGATGGAGCCGTTGAGAGGACATTGTTTTTCCTACTTCCATGACGCGTGACAAGGCCTGCCCGATGCCAAGCTTCGCGCCGAAATCCAGCCGAGTCCAGAAGTCCAATCCATCAAGAAAGGGTGACATGCGGATGAATGTCCGCCACCGCAGAGGTCAAACCTTGTCGTCGTCGCCCTGGGTGATCAGTCGGGCGCTGCGCTGACCGGTGAGGTAGATCCACAGCCAACTAAGCGAAACCGCAAGCCGGTTACGGAAGCCGATGAGGAAATAGATGTGCGCGAAGCCCCACAGCCACCAGGCCAGCCGGCCGGTGAGCTTGATCCAGCCGAAATCGATGGCGGCGGCACGCTTGCCGATCGTTGCGAGGTCGCCGTCATGCCGGTAGCGGAAAGGCCGCGGCGCGGTATCGCCGGCAAGCCGGGCCTTGACCGTCGCCGCGACATGCTTGCCCTGCTGCTTGGCGGCGGGGGCGACGCCGGGCACCATGCGGCCGTCGGGCCGCAGGACATGTGCGGCGTCGCCGATGACGAAAATCTCAGGACTCCCCGGCAGGGTGAGGTCGGGTTCGACCAGCACCCTGCCCGCGCGGTCCGCCGCCGCGCCCAGCCATTCGGCGGCCGGCGAAGCGGCAACGCCTGCCGCCCACAGGATTGTCCGCGCCGGCAGTTGGGTTTCGCCGAAGACCACGCCCTCGGCATCGCAGCGCGTGACGGGCCGGCCGAGTTCGACCTCGACGCCGAGCCGCTCGAGCGCCTTCCTGGCGTAGTCGGAAAGTTCAGGTGCGAAATTGGGCAGGATGCGCTCGCCGGCCTCGATCAGCACCACGCGCGTCTGCCGTGTATCGATGTTGCGGAATTCGCCGCGCAGCGTGTCATGCGCCAATTCGACAATCGTGCCGGCCAGTTCCACGCCGGTCGGCCCGCCGCCGACGATCGCCAGCGTCAGCAACGCCTGGCGTTTGGCCGGATCGGTTTCCCGCTCGGCCTGTTCGAAGGCCAGAAGCATGCGCCGCCGGATTGTGGTGGCGTCTTCCAGCGTCTTCAGCCCCGGCGCGAACGGCTCCCATTCGTCATGGCCGAAATAGGCGTGCCTGGCGCCAGTGGCCAGCACCAGCGTGTCGTAGTCGACCGCGCCGCCATCGTCGAACAGCACGCGCTTGCCGGCGCGGTCGACGCCGCTGACATTGGCGAGCAGCGTCGTCACGTCCTTGCGCTTGCGCAGGAGATGGCGGATCGGCCAGGCGACCTCCGAGGTCGCCAGCGCCGTGGTCGCCACCTGATAGAGCAGCGGCTGGAAGAGATGGTGGTTGCGCTTGTCGATCATGGTGATGCGCACCGGCGCGCCGGCCAGCGCGCGGGTGAATTCGAGGCCGCCGAAACCCGCGCCGACAACGACCACATGATGGTTGGCCTGGTTCATCCCGTTCACCGATGGCAAGCAATTCACTGTCGTTGATATAGGCGTTTTGTGCAGCGCAACAACGCCCAGCATGGACGCCAGGCATGGACCATTGCCCCGGACTCGCCGCTTGATGTCGCCAATGCGCATGCCATAGGTCCCACCCTGAGATAGCCTCATCGAAACAGCATGCCGAGGTTAAGCATGGCCAATGAACGCGACGATGAAGGTCCGGCGCAATACGCCTCGCCGCCTTGCTTCCTGCATGAGCTGGACCCGGCATTCCGCGCGCCCCTCTCCGACTGGACTGACGTAAGACGCTGGCGCAAGGCCGAGCGCGAGCGGCTGATCGCGGCCCGCCTTGCGGTTGCCGCCGATGCAAGGGCGGCAATGTCACGGTGCATCGCCGAAGGGCTCGACGCCGTGATCGGCGACATTGCCGGCCGTATGGTCAGTCTTTACTGGCCGTTCCGCGGCGAGCCGGACCTGCGCCCATGGATGGCCTCGGTCAATGCACGCGGCGGCCGTACCGCTCTGCCTGTCGTTATCGAGAAAGGCCGGCCGCTTATTTTTCGCCCCTACGTCCCCGGAGACCGGTTGGAAAAAGGCGTCTGGAACATCCCCATCCCGGCCGAGGGCGACCCGGTGCTGCCCGACATCGTCATTTCGCCGATCGTCGGCATCGATCCCAATTGCTATCGCCTGGGCTATGGCGGCGGATTCTTCGATCGCACGCTGGCGGCGATGCCGTTCAAGCCATTGGTCATCGGCGTCGGCTACGAGTTGCAGCGAATCGCCACCATCTACCCGCAGCCGCACGACATTCCGATGGACCGGCTGGTGACGGAAGCGCCTGGAATTTAGCCTAAGCCATTTCCGGCTTCAGCCCCATTGCCGTCCGGTCGACAATCTCGCGCAAGGCGAAGGACGAATTGATTTTCGTCACATGCGGCATAGCCGACAGCCATTCCTTGTGGATGCGCTCATAGTCGACGAGATCCTTGGCGGCGATGCGCAGGATGTAGTCGTATTCGCCCGACATCAGGTGGCAGGACAGCACGTTCGGGCAGCGCTTTATCGCCGCCTCGAAATCCGAGAGCGTCTTCTCGAACTGCCCCGACAGCGATATATGCACGATTGCCGTCATCTGGTGGCCGAGGGCGGCATTGGAGAGCCGGGCGTGGTAGCCGCGAATGGTTCCCGATTTCTCCAGATTGTCCAGCCGCCGCGAGCAGGCCGACTGCGACAGCCCGACCTTCTCGGCAAGTGCCGCATTAGGTATCCGCCCATCCTTCTGCAATGTCTCGAGAATGGCGATATCAATCCTGTCCAGCGGCATTTTTCGTGATTCCTGCGAAAAACATGACGTTTCGCGCAACGATTATCGAAGCACACACTTTAGCACAAGCGCATTCGCAAACACATGCGCAACGATTCGTGTTTCACTAGGTCCATACAGGGAACACGCCCAAAAGGGCTGGATCAGGAGATAAGAGAATGCGCGTCGGCTGCCCCCGGGAAATCAAGAACCACGAATACCGCGTCGGACTGACGCCGGGCTCGGTCCGCGAATATGTCGCGCATGGCCATGAGGTGCTGGTCGAGACCGGCGCCGGCGCCGGCATCGGCGCCGACGACAATGCCTATCGCGCCGCCGGCGCAACCATCGCCAAGACAGCCGCCGACGTGTTCGCCAAGTCCGACATGATCGTCAAGGTCAAGGAGCCGCAGCCCAACGAGTGGGTACAGCTCCGCGACGGCCAGATCCTCTACACCTATCTCCATCTCGCTCCGGATCCGGAGCAGACCAAGGGCCTGCTGGCCTCGGGTGTGACGGCTATCGCCTACGAGACCGTCACCGACGATCGCGGCGGCCTGCCGCTGCTGGCGCCGATGTCGGAAGTCGCCGGCCGCCTGTCGATCCAGGCCGGGGCGACGGCGCTGCAGAAGGCCAATGGCGGCCGCGGCGTGCTGCTCGGCGGCGTGCCCGGCGTGCTGCCCGGCAAGGTCACCGTGCTCGGCGGCGGCGTCGTCGGCCTGCATGCCGCCCGGATGGCGGCCGGGCTTGGCGCCGACGTCACCATCATCGACCGCTCGATCCCGCGCCTGCGCCAGCTCGACGATCTCTTCGCCGGCCGCGTCCACACCCGCTACTCGACCGTCGAGGCACTGGAAGAGGAATGTTTCTCTGCCGACATCGTCGTCGGCGCCGTGCTGATCCCGGGCGCGGCGGCACCCAAGCTCGTTTCGCGCGAAATGCTGTCCGGCATGAAGAAGGGTTCGGTGCTGGTCGACGTCGCCATCGACCAGGGCGGCTGCTTCGAGACCTCGCACGCCACCACCCATGCCGAGCCGACCTACGAGGTCGATGGCGTCATCCACTATTGCGTCGCCAACATGCCGGGCGCGGTGCCGGTCACCTCGGCCCATGCGCTCAACAATGCGACGCTGCATTACGGCCTGCAACTCGCCGACAAAGGCCTCAAGGCGCTGGTCGACGATCATCATTTGCGCAACGGCCTCAATGTCCACAAGGGCAAGATCACCAACCGCGCGGTAGCCGAAGCACTAGGCTACGAACTGGTCGAGCCAAAGGCCGTTCTCGCCGCCTGAATCCACCCCGAAATCTTCGACAGGGCCGCCGATTGTCTCGGCGGCTCATTTTTTCCACAAGCAATTTTAAAGACTTAGGGCCGGTCGAGCCGGGTTTCCCGTTTTGCGTGCAATCAGGCTCTTCTGTGGCTTTTTTGTTACAGCGATTGTTGTGAACCGATGCTAGGAAGCTCGCGGGCTTCATCAAGGGCAAGGGCAATGATCAGCAGAAAATCCGCAAAATCTCTTCTTCTCGGCGCAGCGTCCATTCTGGCGCTCGGCTCAGTCGCTCATGCCGCCGACGTGGTCGCGCCGGTAGAGGCGTCCGGCTTCAACTGGAGCGGCATCTATGTCGGCTTTGGCGTCGGCGCCGGCGCCAACGTCCACGAACTCAGCGGCGATATCCTTCCTGGGTTCTCGTTGAATGGCATTGGCGGCGAAGGCGTGTACGGCGAACTGACCGTTGGATACGACTACATGGTGTCGCCGCGCTTCCTGATCGGCGGACTTCTGGACGCTCATGTCGGCAACATCGAAACCACGCTCGACGTCGCCGGGTTCGATGCTTCGGTCAAGGAGACCTACGGCTTCGACGCTGGTCTGCGCGCAGGCTACCTCTTCACGCCAAACACGTTGGGCTATGTGCTCGGCGGTTATTCCTGGCAGAAATACAAGCTCGACACGAACGCCGATTTTGATTTCGATTGGGACCAGAGCGGGTATTTCGTCGGAGCCGGCGTCGAGACCGCCATCAACAGCAATTGGACGATCAAAACCGAATATCGCTTTACGCGCTTCGGCACCAAGGACGACCTACTTGCCGACCTCGGCGCGCCGGACGGAACCCTCAATCTCGACACGTCGCGGCATACTTTCCAGGTTGCGGCCAACTATCGCTTTGGCGCCCAGAACGGTGGCGTCGCCTCTTTTGAGACCCCTGCCTACAACTGGACCGGATTCTACATCGGCGGCGCGGCCGGCGCGGGCGCATCGGTGCATCAGATCAACGTTCCACCGCTCGGCGGCCTGGAATTCAACGGGCTCGGCGGCGAAGGCGTCTTCGGCGAGCTGAACGCCGGCTACGACCACGACTTCGGCAGCTGGGTGGCAGGCGTCATGGTCGATGCCCGCTACTCCGGCATGACTTCGGAGTTGAAGGTCCCGGGCGGGTCGATCAATCTCGACACCGATTACGGGTTCGATGTGCTCGGCCGTGTCGGTATGAAGGTCAACGAATCGACGCTGGCCTATGTGCTCGGCGGCTATTCCTGGCAGCATTTCGATCTGAACGCGTCTTCGCCTATCGGCGATATCATCGACTGGGGTTCCAGCGGCTTCTCGGTGGGCGGCGGTGTGGAAACGGCCCTGTCGAGCAACATGACCGTCGGGCTCGAATATCGCTATTCGCAGTTCTCCGAGAAGGATTTCTCGTCGGATATCGGACTGCCGGATGATACCCTTACCTCCAAGCCTTCCTTCCACACCGTCCGCATCGGTGCGAAGTACAAGTTCAACTAAAACCGTCCAGGCAGCGGTCAAAGGCCCGTCGGTCGTGCCGGCGGGCTTTTTGTTTGTTCGGAAGAGTGCGGAACGCGGGAGAATATGGGCAACAAAAAAGCGGGGTTTTTGCCCCGCTTCCTCTGCTGTCGAGATTTCCCGCCGGTTCATCCGCGGTCGGCAAATCGATCAACGATTGCTTTTTAGCGCGGTAATAAGACGGGAGTACGACAGTCCTCACCGAAATCCGGCCAGCCGCGAATCGATATGTGCGCCGTGTGAAGCGCTTCACATTCCGCGCTCGAAAAACATGCCCAGACAGATCCGCCTGCTGGCGACTTCGCCAAGCTTCTGTCGCAGGCTTTTTCCCCAACTGCCCGCCAGACCATCGGCGGGCATCTTTTTGCGCGCCGTTACGCCCGCTCGATCCGGCATTGATAGCAATTGTTGCGCGCCGAGCGGACATGGACATAGGCAATGTCGTCGCGCTCGAACAGGGCCTCCGCACGTGCCGCGATGGCGCCTGTCGGGATAACGCCGCCGCTGCCATAGACGATGCGGTCGTCCTTGCCGTAACCGCGCACGATATAGTCGGTGCTTTCGAGCATTTCGGGAAGCGCATCAGCGGCGGCGGCACGCTCGCATTCCTGCGCATGCAGGAAGATCGGCCCGGTCTCGGCGTAAGGCTGCAACTCGGGAAACGGCCGGAAGGCGAGGATGAGATAGGGATCGCCGGCGGCCACGTTCTTCAGGCAGTGGCGGCAAGGCACGCCGTCGCCGTCGGAAATCTTGCGCTCTGGCGTCCTGCCATAGGCATCGGGACCACCGCGCTGCAAGGCTCTTACGTCTTCAGTGGGCAAGGCTCTAAACTGGATGGTCATGATGAAATCTCCGGTGTGGTTGACCGGAAATTATGCTTGCCCGCCGGTACTTCCCACCCGATTCATGCCAAACGCATGAGCGCCAGTCGAGATACCGTTGCCCTGGTCAATTGCTGCCCTCAATCACGACCTTCAACCACTCCGTGATCGCATCAAAGTCGACCGGTTTCGTCGTGTCGACGTCGAAAAGCGGTCCACGCCGCAGCGGTTCGGCACGCCTGGCCAGTTCGATCAGCTCGGGGATATAGGCCGCACCTGGATGGCCGGCCGGGCGCTGGTCGAGCCGGGCGCGATAGCGCTCGGCAAGAACCTCGCCGGGCGCGTGGCACCAGATTTCGGCGGTCTGTTCGACGCCCGCCTTTTGCAGATGATCCTCGAGAAGCTGGCGCGGCTGGAAGCCGAACCAGGCGTCGACGATCACGGTTGTGCCAGCGGGCGCCTGGCCGACGACCGACCAGATCGCCTGGTAGCTGGCGCGGCCGAGCGTGCGGTTGAACTCGCGGTCGCCGCCGCCGAGCATTTCGAGGAACGGGTTCTTGACCGTATCCAGCGCAAGCAATGGCCATCCCATGCGGTCGGCGATGCCGCGCGAAACGGTGCTCTTGCCGCTGGCGGGGATGCCGTTGACGAGCACGGCGCGCCTGGCGCGGCCG
>NZ_NWQG01000157.1:0-14920 GCF_002529485.1 Mesorhizobium sanjuanii | reverse complement strand
AAACCAATGCCGGCGTCATGCCCGCCTCCCCCGCCAATGCCTGCAGGCCAGCGCCGATCACGCCGGCATCGTCGCCGAGCTGCGCCGGCTCCACCTTGCATTGGTACCAGGGCGCCAGCGCCTGCGCGCAGGCAAGCGCCTTGTGCGCCGCCCGGCCAAGGCCGCCGCCAAGCAGAACCAGATCGGGGTCGAGCACTGCAACGGTCGTGTCGATAGCGGCACGCAGCGGCCTGGCCCAGGCTTCCAGTACCCCGCGCGCCTGTATATCGCCGGCCGCGTCACGGGCAAAAAGCTGATCGACCGAGACATCCGCACCGAGCCCGGCCCGCGCGATGTGCCGGCCGAGCGCCGTGCCCGAGCTGGTGGTTTCGACGCAGCCGCGCCGGCCGCAGGCGCAGGTCTCGCCGTTCACGTCGACGGTGATATGGCCGAGCTGGCCTGCCGTTGCCCTGCCACGCATGATCTGCCGGTTCTGGGTAACGGCGCCGCCGATGCCGGTGCCGATCGTGAACATGACGATGCTGTCATGGCCCCGGCCGGCGCCGAGCGCCATCTCCGCGACCAGTGCCATGTTGCAGTCATTGTCGATGACGACGGGCTTGCCGGCGATGCCCTCAAGCCGCTCAGCCAACGAAACCGAGGCCAGGTTGACATAGCCGCCGGACAGCACCCTGCGAAGCCGCGCATCGACGCGTCCGGGGACGCCGATGCCGATGGCTGCAACCCCAGGGGCATCGAGCCGGCGCACCATATCGGCGATCCGGGAGAGAACCAGCTCCGGGTCCGGCGCGCTCTTGTCGGAAATACGCTCGAGGATTTCACCCGTGGCGGAAATACGGGCGGCACGCAGATTGGTGCCGCCAATGTCAATTCCGATGCTGAGAGGCATGACGTCCTGCCAGTGATCAAACGCGGATATCAGGCGGCTTTCTGCCGGTAGTGTCCGATCACAGCCTGGATTTCGCGCAATCGCGGCACTGCGATGGTCTTAAGCCTTTCGCGCTGAATGTCACGGTCGAGCGAGATGCAGTCTTTCCACAGCGAACGGCCGGCGATGACACCCGAGGCGCCGTTTTGCATGGCGATCTCGACCTGGCCAAGGAAGGTCGCGTGGTTGACGCCGGCCGAAAGCACCGCCCATGGCACGTCGCCGGCCATTCTGGTGATGTTGGCGCAAGCTTCAGGCGTTCCAGGGTAAGGAAGCTTCAGCACCTTTGCGCCGCACTCCAACGAAATCCGGGTGCCCTCTTCGACAAGCCACGGCGTTTTGGCCGCATAGTCCTCGGGGCTTTCCCCTTCCAGCTGGTAGGTCAGGAACTCGACGACGAGCAGCAGATCCTCCTGCCCGAAGTCGGCGATGCACTGGCGCAGGATGGCGGTGTTGTGCGCGTTGGCTTCAGGCTTGTCGGCCCTGAGGTAGACCATGATCTTGCCGCCCGTGCCGCCCAGTTCGCGAACGCGGCGCGCGTCGATGCCGGGAACCAGGCGCGACAAGCGATAGCCGTCGGGCGAGACGTCAAAGCCGGAGGCGTCGAGGCCGATGAGCAGCGCCGTATCCCGGTTCAGCACGCCCTCGTCGACCACCCTCGGCACCGCGCACAGCGGGTCGAGCAAGACACAGGACGCGGCGCTGGCGAGGTAGCGCGTGATGTCCGATTTGGTGTCGCCGAGCATGTCATTGGTGATCCTGGCCTGTTCGGCCGGATCCGACGCCAGCAAGGTCCGCATGCCGCCGCGCTGATCGCAGGCGATGGCCACCATCGCCCCGTCCTTGCCGCATATCTGCTGGTAGCCGCGCAACTCCGCGGTGGTCATCTTTGCCATGGTCTTCCGTCCGATGTTGGCGCCCATTCGCGAGGCGCGGATTCCGTGGAAACAAGATTGTTCAGTTTTTGCCGCTTCCGGCGGGAAGATTCTTTGCCGCTTTGATACGCTATCGATTCGCGAGGGAAGCGGCCTCGCCGACACTGCCGCCCGCAATGACCTCAAGTTGCGAGTTTGCCGAATTTGCGCGATAACTCCCGTCGGTCTATGCTCGTGTAACACGTTGCTGAAAGGAATTGCAAGCTGTCTGCCCCTCCGATCCAGGACGCAACCGCATCGCGCACGATGCTGCATACGGTCGCCAAGCTGCATTACGAGGCTGAGATGTCCCAGGTTGACATCGCACGGCAGCTCGGCGTCTCCACGGCGACGATTTCGCGTCTGCTGCAAAGGGCGCGCGCCGAGGGGATCGTGCGGATCGAGGTTCTCGATCTGGCGACGCCTGAGGACATCACCAGGCAGCTGATCGATGGGCTCGGACTTCGCGACGCAGCGGTGATCGAGACGCCGGCGGCGGGCGCGCTGACGGCGCTTGCCGCTCCGCTCGGCGCGTTGCTCAAGCAAGCGCAGCTGGTGGCCGGCTCCGTGGTCGCCATCGGCTGGGGACGCGCCGTCCGCGAGGTGATCCGAACCGGCCTGCCGCGCATTCCCGGTCTCCACACCGTCGCTGCCACCGGCGGCATGCAGCAGCATGCGCCGCATTTTCAGATCAACGAGTTCGTGCGGCTCGCCGCCGAGGAATTGGGCGGAACGCCGCATTTCATCCATGCGCCCTATCTGCCGTCCAGCGAGTTGCGTGAGGTCTTCCTTGGCGACGCGGCCATCCGCGATGCCGTAGCGCTGTGGGATCGGACCGACGTCGCTATCGTCGGCATCGGTCTGCCGCACGCCATCAATCCGCCTGAGGCGAGCGCGGCCACGCTGAGCGAGCAGGCCCTGGTTCATGCGGCGGGAGATGTCCTTCGCCACTATTTCGATGCCGAAGGAGCGCTGATCCCCTGGGAAGGTGAGAGCCGGATGATCGCGATGTCGCCGGCACAGCTTCGCGCGGTGCCGCTGGTGATCGGCGTTGCAGCATCGCCGGAGAAAGCGACGGCAGTCATCGGCGCCGCTCGCGCCAGGCTCATCAATGCCCTGACTACGGATACGAAGACGGCGCAGGCCATCCTCGAGGCTCTCGCGCCTCGATAGAGGCAGATGACCGGTCCCGGACAATCCGTTGCCACGAAATCAGTTGTGTCGCAGAGAGGTCGGGGCAATAGTCGCCTTCGGGGCTCTGCGGAGCGATTAATGTTGTCCGGAGTGAAAAAACACAGCGCCTCAACTCGGAAAGACCGAGTTGCAATTTATTTCTGCAAAGTGTTACAACATGAGCAGTCCGGCGTGCAAGAACGCCGGACGACGCAGTTCCCAGAACCTTGCGGAGGCGAGCAAAGGGAACCGCGGCTCTTGTTCCGGTCGGGTTCGACCGGCTGACCTGTCGACCGGAGGGCGCTTGGGAGGAAAGCTGCCCGCGACAGCAAACAGGCGTTTCCCGGCCGTCGGGCACCTATTGCCTGAACGATTGACGGCCATTCCAATGTCACTTGCAACGGCAAATCTGCCAACAATGAGGAGGATGTTATGAAGAAGATTGTTGCCGCGCTCGCGGCTTTCGCCATCAGCGCAACGGCGCTGATCGCGCCCGCGCTGGCGCAGGACAAGAAGTTCACCATTGCACTTGTCCCCGGCCTCACGACCGATGGTTTCTACATCACCATGCGCAAAGGCGCCCAGGCGGCAGCCGACGCGCTTGGCGTAGACCTTGTTTTCCAGGGCGCCCCGGATTTCAATCCGGTAACCCAGGTCCCTGTGCTTGACGCGGTCATCGCCAAGAAGCCGGATGCCATCCTGATCGCGCCGACCGACAAGGTCCAGTTGGTCGAGCCGCTGCGCAAGGCCAATGATGCCGGCATCCCGGTCATCACCGTCGATACCTTCATTGGCAGCGGCGTCTACCAGACCGGCGCCGGCGACGCGGATTTCCCGCTGGCCTATATTGCTTCTGACAATGTCCTGGGCGGCGAGATCGCAGCCCGGGCATTGGCCAAGGCCATAGGCGACAAGGGCAAGGTCTACGTTTCGAACGTCAAGCCTGGCATTTCGACCACCGATCAGCGTGAAGAGGGCTTCAAGAAGGAGATGGCGGCCAACCATCCCGGCATCACCGTTCTCGAGACCCAGTTCAACGACAACGACGCCAACAAGGCCGCCTCGCAGCTGCAGGCTGTGTTCGCGCGCAATCCCGATCTCGTTGGCGTGTTCGGTGCAAATCTGTTCTCCGCGCTCGGCGCGGCGAATGGCGTCCAGCAAGCTGGGCAGACCGGCACCGTCAAGGTCGTGGCGTTCGACGCGCCGACCAGCATCGTCGACAACATCAACACCGGCCTTGTCGACGTTGCGATTGCCCAGCATCCCGCCGAGATCGGCTATTTCGGCGTCGTTTCGGCCTATGCGCACCTGACCGGCCAGTCGATCCCGGTTGCGATCGGCACCGGCTTCACGATCATGGACAAGGCGAACATCGCGGATCCGAACATCTCGAAGTACCTCTATTCCGAATAAGTCCAGGCGAGCCCGGCCTCCTTCCGGCTTGCCGGGGGGAGACCAGCGCTTGATACCCTTGGGCCCTGCTTGACGGAGGCCGCGCCGCGGAACGGAACCATTCATGACTTCAACATCACCAACCCAAGGCGAAACCCACGTCGCCCCTCAGGCGGACCACGGTGATCCGGCCAGGACCTGGCTCGGCCGCATCGCCGAAGGGCGCGCCTGGCTGTTCCTCGCCGGCCTGATCATCTGTTTCGAGATATGGTCGAGGCTCTCCTTCGGCGCTACCTTCGTACTCAATCCATTCAACCTGCAGTCCATCGCGATATTTGCTGTGGCGCCGCTGCTGCTTGCGACCGGTCAGACCTTTGTCATCATTTCGGGCGGCATCGACCTCTCGCTCGGTTTCATCATGGGTCTCGCGGCCGTCGTTGCCGCGCATGCCACCAACATGGCGGGAGCCGCAATCCCGCTGCCACTGGCCATGCTGGCGGGTATTCTGGCTGCCGTGCTTGTCGCCGGCGTGCCGGGTATCATCAACGGCCTCTTGATCTCGCGGCTGAGAATTCCGCCCTTCATCGGCACGCTCGGCATGTTCGGCGTGGCGCGCGGCGCTGCCTATCTCCTTGCCGGCGGCACGACGGTGCCGGTCCAGAATTCCTGGTTCGCGCTGCTCGGCAACGGCAAGTTCCACGGCGTGCCCTATCTTGTGATGATCACCGCAATCTTCGTCGTCGTGATGCATTACATCCTGAGTCAGACCCGGTTCGGCCAGCATAACTACGCCATCGGCGCCAATGTGCAGGCGGCGCGCCGCGCCGGCATCGACATCAGGGGACACATACTGCGTCTCTACGTGCTTTCGGCGATGTGCGCCGGCCTCGGCGGTGCGCTCTACGCCGCGCGCTTCACCGCCGGCGCTGCTCAGGCCGGCGAGCCCTTGCTGCTCGACAGCGTCGCCGCGGTGGTGATCGGCGGCGCCAGCCTGTTCGGCGGCTCCGGCACGATCTTCGGCACGGTAGCCGGCGCCTTGGTGATCGCGGTGATCCAGTACGGGCTGGTCTTCGTCAACGTCGAGCCGTTCTGGCAGTTCATCGCCGTCGGCCTCGTCATCATTATCTCCGTCCTTATCGACCAGGCGCAGCGCCGGTTCAGTGGAGCTCGCCAGGATGAATAGTTCCGACCAAACCACCCCCCTTCTCGAAGTCCGACACCTTTCCAAGCATTTTGGTGCCGTCCAGGCGCTCAACGATTTCTCCATGGCCGTACGGCCGGGCGAAGTGGTGGCCTTGGCGGGCGACAACGGCGCCGGCAAGACCACGCTGATCAAGGCGATATCGGGAGTCTTTCAGCCGACGGCCGGCGAGATCCTGCTCAGGGGACAGCCGGTGACCTTCGCGACGCCGCAGGAGGCGCGCGAAAAAGGCATCGAGACCATCTACCAGGACCTGGCGCTCGCCGACAATCTGTCGATCGGCGCCAACATCTTCCTCGGCCGCGAACCGATGCGCAAGGCTTTCGGCTTTCTGCCGGTGCTGGACCGCAAGGCGATGGCCGTCGCCGCTAAACAGACCATGGGGCGGCTGGACTTCCATGTCAGCCGGCTCGATGCCCCGGTCAGCAATTTCTCCGGCGGCCAGCGGCAGGCTGTCGCCATCGGCCGGGCGGTCTATTGGGACGCGCAGATCCTGATCATGGACGAGCCGACCGCCGCCCTTGGGGTGCCTGAGCAGCGCAAGGTCATTTCGCTCATCCACCAGCTCAAGGCGCAAGGGCGCGGCGTGATCTTCATCTCGCACAATCTGCAGGATATTTTCGCCGTGTCCGACCGTATCGTCGTGCTGCGGCGCGGCGTCCAGGCAGGCGAGCGCAAGATCTCGGAAACCAACCATGACGAAGTCGTCAAGCTGATGGTTGGTGGGTAGCTGAGGCTATCGACCGATCGTGGCCGGACCGCCGCGCTCCATGCTAGTCCATCAAAGCATCGAGACCGCGCACCAGCCCGGTGACTTCCCGCACGCGCCGAACGGCAAGCAGCGTTCCGGCCACGTAGGGCGCCGCGGACGAGCCGGCATCATGGCGAATGGTCAGCCGTTCGTCGGGCAGCCCAAACAGCGCCTCGCAGGACAGGATGTAGGACGGCAGGCGAAGCGCGTGCACCCGCACCCCCTCACCGGCTCCAACCGCGGCGCCGCGTGTTCCGGGCACGCCCGTCACTTCCGAGACCGGCCGTGCCGTCGAGGCCTTGCGCACATCCGCCAGCGCTTCGGCGAGCTCGCGCGCGGTGCCGGACGGGGCATCGGGCTTCCTGGCGCTGGCATAGTCGATGACCTCGACATCAGGCACGTATTTCGCCGCCATCAGGGCAAAACGCTTCATCAACGTGGCGGTGATCGAAAAATTGCCGGCGGCGATCACGCCGACCCGGTTGGCGCGCGCCGCGGCATCGATCTCGGCATAGTCGGCGGCCCCAAGCCCCGATGTGCCGATCACCACATGGCGCCCCCTGGAGATCGCCAGCAGGGCATGATCCTTCACTACATGCGGCTTGGTGTAATCGACCAGCACGTCCGACGGCGCCTCCAGCGCTTCCGCCAGCGAGCCGGAAACAGTCACGCCATTGGCCGGGAGGCCAACCAGCAGGCCGGCATCCTGCCCCGCGCCGCTGCGCGAAACCGCGCCGACCAAGTTCATGTCGGCCTGCGCCCCGATCGCCGGCACCAGCGCCTTGCCGACCCAGCCGGTCGACCCAGCCATCACCACTCTTATCGTCATCGCCTGGTCCTCCAATCGCGCCTGAAACGACCAGCGATATGGAAAGAGCCCGGCTCATTCAAGCCAGGCTCTTTCTGGAGTGTTGATCCAGACACAGCGCGAGCGGTTGGATTACTGGACTCAAGCAGGCTTATCTTATGAAATCGTCGAAGCGGCGCAGCGTCACCCGGCGATTGCGCCAGTTCTCGTTCTGCGTCTGCACCAGCAGAAACTCCTCGCCATAACCGACGGTTTCGAGCGCATGGCCCGGCACGCCGAATTCGCGCACCAGCGTGCGTTTCAGCGAGGCGGCGCGCTGCTCGGACAGGATCTGGTTCGACTGGAAGGAACCGACGGCGTCCGTATGGCCCTCGATCAGAATGCGGGCGCCGCGATCACGCCGCAGGATGCGCCGCAGTGCGTCGGCGATGTTCTCGATCTTGCCGTATTGCGACTCGGAAATGGCGGCCGAACCGAAGGCGAAATTGATCGACTGAATGTCGATCGAGCGGGCCATGCGCCTGAGGTCAGGCCGTCGCTTGAATTCGCGGATGGTGACGCGCTGGTTCGGGCGCAGCTTCACCTTGGGCGCTGCTTCGAGTTGCCGCTCGATCGTCGCGGCCGAAGGCGTCGTCGCCTGGGCGGCGGCAAGGCTCGGCATGGCAAGAGCCGCAATCAGCACGGCGGCAAAGGTGCGTCTGGTCAGCATGTCTTCTCCTTCGGCCCTGCTCTGCTGGGCGCATTGATGGTGCCGACAAGATGCCAGAGACAGTCTGAAGCCTCGATGAACGAAAGGTTCAGTTTCAGGGCCGCATGACACTGGCCGAGCGCTCGGCGAAAGCCATCGGATGCACGATCTCTTTCTTCTGCGCCACCGGCGCGAAGCCGAGTTTCTGATAGAGCGGCAATGCCGCCGGATGGTCGAGCGTGCAGGTCTGCACCGTCACCCGCTTCGGCCCGTGCGACCAGGCGGCGGCGATCGCCGCCCCCAGGAACCAGCGACCGATGCCTTGTCCGGTCGCATGTTCCATCATGCCGAAATAGGCTAGCTCAACTTCTTCCGGCAGATGCGGCTTGAGGTCGAAGAAGCCGGCCGGCGCGCCGTCGAGATAAAGCACCCTGATGTCGCGGTCCTCGCGATGGATGCCCGCCGAAAGCTCTTCGTCGTTCAACCTGAGAACATTGACCCAGTGCCATTTGCGTCCCACCCGATCCATCAGATAGCGATAGAAGTGCAGCGGAATGTCCTTGGTCTTCAGCAGCGCGATCTGGCGGTTGTACGGCACCGGCGGCGAATAGGCCGGCGGTACATGCATTTCGAGAAACGTCACCGTGACGTCGATGTCTTCCAGCACTCCGTTTTCCATGGCCGTCATTCCTTGCCCGTCAAAGCCGGGCCCGTCACGACAGGCGTGTCGGAAAGTCCGCCCCACTCCGTCCATGAACCGTCGTAAAGCCTGTTGTCGGTGTGGCCAAGCGTCTCCAGCGCCAGCGTGATCGCAGCCGCGGTGATGCCTGAACCGCAAGAGGTGACGACCGGCTTCGACAGATCGATGCCGGCGCCCTCGATCACCTTGCGCAAACGATCCTTCGACAACAGTTCGCCGTTCTCGGCGAGCACCGATGACGGCAAATTGTTCGCTCCAGGCATATGACCGGAGCGGATGCCTGCGCGAGGTTCCGGCTCCGTGCCGGCAAACCGGCCAGCGGAGCGCGCATCGGCGATCTGGCTCTCCTTCGTCTCGACGATGCGGCGCATATCGGCAAGGCTGGCGACACGCTTGGCATCGAAGTCGGCGTGAAACACGCAAGGCGCTGTCTTCGTCGGCTCCGCCGTCACCGGTCGTCCCGCCGCTTTCCAACGGTCGAAGCCGCCGTCCAGTATGTAGACCTGGAATACGCCCATGACGCGGAACATCCACCAGGCGCGCGGCGCTGAGAAGAAGCCCGGACCGTCATAGACGATAATGGTGTCGTCCGCCGAAATGCCCATCGCGCCGACATATTGGGCGAAATGCTGCGGCGACGGCAGCGTATGCGGCAAGGCTGAATCGGGATCCGATACCGCATCCTGATCGAGGAAGCGGGCGCCTGGAATATGCGCCGCTTCATATTCGGCGCGTGCGTCCCTGCCTTGCGCCGGCAGATACCAGGACGCATCGACGATGGTCAGGCCCGGTTCGCCGAGGCGCGCCTGCAACCAGTCTGCATCGACGGTGAAAGGACTGTCTTCGGCCATTCATTGTCTCCTGCTTCGCCTCGGGCGGAAGCCTTGTATTCTTGTTTGACCATGATCATTCCCGAAAACCGGTTTCCACTTTTCGGGATCATGGTCTAAGCCACCGGCAACGGTCCAAAGCGTATGCGGAAGCGCCGGTTCTCGCGGCCCTTCTTCTCGATCTTGCCGATATGGATCTCGCCGACTTCACCGGTACTCTTCACATGGGTGCCGCCGCAAGGCTGACTGTCGATCGAGGCGTTGTCGCCAATGCAGACCAGGCGGATTTGGCCGGTGCCGACGGGCGGCCGCACATTCTTGGATTTGACCAGGCCAGGATTGGCCGCCAGTTCCTCGTCCGATATCAGCCTGACGAAGATCGGATGGTCGGCCCGCACCAGTTCCATCACCTTTGCCGTCACATCTTCCCTGGTGAAGCCGGCATCCGGAATGTCGAAGTCGACGCGGCTGTCGTCCTCGGAAACCGCGGCACCCGTGATCGGGAATGGGCAGACGACAGTGAGCAGGTGGCAGGCCGCGTGCATGCGCATCAAAAGATGCCGCCGCTGCCAGTCAATAGCGAGCTTGACCGGTTCGCCGACGGCCGGAGCCGGCTGGTCGGGCGCCGGCACATGGATGATCTCGTCCTTGGTCTCGCCGGTGATGGTGGCGGCAATCGCAATCACGCTGCCGTCGGCGCGCTCGAGCGCACCCGTATCCCCCGGCTGTCCACCCGACGTGGCATAGAAGATGGTGCGATCGAGAATGATGCCGCCGCGCTCGTTGACGGCGACTATGGTGGCGTCGGCGGTGCGCAGATAAGCATCGTCGCGAAACAGCGCCTGCGTCTTATAGGACATCACGCGACCTTTTCGAACGGCACCGAAATCTCGGCTTTCTCTTCCATCCAGCCCGGCACCGGCAGCTGCTTTTCGCGCAGGAACTGCGGGTTGAACAGCTTCGACTGATAGCGCGTGCCGTAGTCGCAGAGGATAGTCACGATGGTGTGGCCGGGACCCAGTTCACGCGCCAGCCGGATCGCGCCAGCAATATTGATGCCGGTCGAGCCGCCGACGCAGAGCCCCTCCTCCTGGATCAGGTCGAAGACGATGGGCAAAGCTTCTTCGTCCGGAATCTGGAAGGAAAAATCCGGCGTGAAGCCTTCGAGGTTGGCGGTGATCCGCCCCTGCCCGATGCCCTCGGTGATCGAGCTGCCCTCGGATTTCAATTCGCCGCTGGTATAGAAGGAGTAGAGCGCGGCGCCCAGCGGATCGGCGAGCGCGACCTTGATGTCCTTGCTCTTGGCCTTCAGCCCGAAGGCGACGCCGGCCAGCGTGCCGCCGGACCCAACGGCGGACACGAACCCATCGACCTTGCCGTCTGTCTGGTTCCAGATTTCCTGAGCAGTGGTGCGGATGTGGCCGTCGCGGTTGGCGACATTGTCGAACTGGTTGGCCCAGATCGCACCATTCGGCTCGGACCGGGCCATCTGCTCGGCCAGGCGGCCCGACAGTTTCACATAATTGTTGGGGTTCCTGTAGGGAACCGCGGGCACCTCTATCAGCTCGGCGCCGAGCAGTTTGATCGTGTCCTTCTTCTCCTGGCTCTGCGTGTCGGGAATGACGATCACGGTGCGATAGCCGAGTGCCTTGGCGACCAGCGTCAAGCCGATGCCGGTGTTGCCGGCCGTCCCCTCGACGATGACGCCGCCCGGTTTCAAAAGCCCGCGCTGTTCGGCGTCGCGGATGATGAACAGGCCGGCGCGATCCTTGACCGACTGGCCCGGATTCATGAACTCGGCCTTGCCCAGAATCTCGCAGCCGGTTGCATCCGAAGCCTTGTTGAGGCGGATCAAAGGCGTGTTGCCGATCGCTTCAATTACAGAACGTGGCATATAGGTTCCTTTATGCGTGCGGCGAGACCCTAGAAACCCACCGCTTCGGTTTCAAGGCAAGATTTCATCTGGTCCAGTCGCATTTCAGGCACTGCAATTCCCTCAAACCGGATACCGCGCTCGGGCGTCCATTTAAACCTTGTCCGGAAAAGCACCCTTTTCATTCGATTTCTTCGTCGCTAGAGCACAAGCTAAGAAAGAGTCGCAGGACACGGCATGACACTTTACCGGGCCAACCCGAAGCACGGCGTCGCCTGGATCACGGGCGGCAGCAGCGGCATCGGCCGCTCACTGGCCAAGGATCTCGCAGCCCAGGGCTATGCCGTCGCGGTGTCGTCGCTCGACGACGATCCGATCGACACGCTGGTTGTCGAGACGGCGCAGATGCCGGGCCGCGTCACGGCCTATCCTTGCGACGTCACCGACGAGAAGCGCATGGCAAGGACGGTCGCGGCTATCGAGAAGGATCTCGGCCCGATCGTGCTCGCAATCTTCAATGCCGGAAACTACATCGCGACGCCGGGCGAGAATCTTACCGTGCGTGGGTTTCGCCAGTCCTTCGAAGTCAATTATTTCGGCATCATCAACGGCCTGGTGCCGGTCGTCGAACGCATGCGCGTGCGTGGGCGCGGCCACATCGTGCTGGTCGGTTCGGTTACCGCCTATTTCGGCTGGCCGACCACGGCGGCCTATGGCGGCACCAAGGCGGCGATCAACATATTGGCGGAGTCGCTCAAATATGACTTCGACAAGATGAACGTCCGCGTCCAGGTGATGAATCCGGGCTTTGTCGACACGCCGTTGACCGAGAGGAACCTGCTGCCGATGCCCGGACTGATGCCCGTCAACCGTGCCTCGCGGCGCATGGCGCGCGGCATCAACTCCGGCGGCTTCGAAGTCACCTTCCCGCGCCGCCTGAGCTGGGGGTTGAAACTACTCAGCATCCTGCCCAGACCAGTCTGCCGGTGGGTCATCAGCACCGCGACGCGCTGGAAGTCACGGCCGCTGAATTTCGACCGCAAGCCACCGAACGAATAAACTGTCCACAGGGTACGAGTTGCCTGGTTGCAACCGCGGCCATAGGTTGAGAACTGTTGTTTGGAGTCTGCGATGGGGCGACGGATCGTGCTCGCGGTGCTGGGTCTTGTCGTCATCCTTGTCCTGGCCGTCCTGCTTGGCCCGCGTGTGCTGGTCGACACCACGATCCGTTTCGATCCTTCGGTGATCGGCGACGATCCGCAGGCCTATCTGGCGCGCGAGGAAGCCGCCGCGCCTGATATCCGCGACGGGCTGGAGAAGGAAATCATCTGGGCAAACCCGATGGTTCACGCCAGGACGAAGCTTTCGATCGTCTACATCCACGGATTTTCGGCATCGAAGGGCGAAGTCCGGCCGCTGCCTGACGAGATCGCCGACCAGCTCGACGCCAATCTCTTCTATACCCGCCTTACCGGCCACGGGCAGGACGGCGCCGCGATGGCTGAAGGCAGCGCCAACGCCTGGATCAACGACTATGAGGAAGCGCTCGCCATCGGCCGGGCGATCGGCGACAAGGTAATCGTCATCGGCACCTCGACCGGCGGCTCGCTGGCGGCGTGGGCGGCAACGCAGCCCGGCGCTTCGGACGGCATTGCGGCGATCGCGTTCATCTCGCCGAATTTCGGCGTGAAGGCTTCCGGCGCCGAGCTGCTCACCAGGCCATGGGGCAAACAGATCGCCGAACTGGCCATCGGCAAGCAACGCAGCTTTGAGACGCGCAACGCCTTGCACGCGAAATTCTGGACATACCGGTATCCAACGGCGGCGACGCTGCCGATGGCGGCGCTGACGGAACTCGCCTATGGCGCGCCGGTGGAGAAGGCGACCATCCCTGCCCTGTTCATCTTTTCGGATTCGGACCGGGTGGTGCGGCCCGACCGCACCCGCGAGATCGCCGGGCGCTGGGGTGCGGCACACGAGCTGGTGCCGGTGGACGACACCGGCGACAAGGACAACCACGTCATTGCCGGCGACGCGCTGTCGCCATCGACCACGGCTTTCCTGGCGCAACGGATCGTCGTTTGGGTCAAGGCGATCACCGAGTAATACGCATTCCGGCACGTCGAACGATGCGTGTTCCGCCAAACGAAAAGGGCGACCGAAGCATTCGCTCCGGCCGCCCTTCTTCAGTTTGGCGATTCAGCCAAGCCCTGAGGCTCGGCCAGCCGCAACTCAGTCTGCTTACGCAGCCCGCGCTGCGGGCCGCTTGCCGCCGAAGCGGCGCTTGTTGTTGCCCTTGAAGGGCTTGGCGCCTTCCGGCTTGCGCTCACCGGCAAAAGCCGGCTTGTCGCCGAAGCGCTTCTTGCCGAAGCCGTTGTTCTGGCCTCCGGGCCGCCGGCCGTCGCGACGGCCATTGTGGTCGTTGCGGTCATTGGCCGGCTCGAAGCGCTCGTTCTTTTCAGCCGGATTGCGTACTGGATCGGGGCTGCCGAGATGGTCGGCAACAACAGGCAACTTGGTGCGGATGATGCGCTCGACCTGGCGCAGCTTGCTGTTTTCGGACGGATCGCAAAGCGTGATCGCAATGCCATCCATGCCGTTGCGGCCGGTGCGGCCGATGCGGTGGACATAGCTCTCCGCCTCATCGGGCAGGTCAAAATTCACCACATGGCTGATGCCGGGTACGTCGATGCCGCGCGCCGCGATATCGGTGGCGACAAGAATGCGCACCGAGCCGTCGCGGAAATCGTTCAGCGCCTTCTGACGGGCGTTCTGCGACTTGTTGCCGTGGATGACGGCGGCCTTGAAGCCGTCGCGCTCAAGGTCCTTGGTCACCCTGTCAGCGCCATGCTTGGTGCGCGAAAAGATGATGACGGACTTCATCGCCTCATCGGCGAGCATCTTGGACAGCACCTGGCGCTTCTGCTTGGTGCGGGCAAGGACGACACCCTGCACGATCTCGGCCGCCGCGGTGCTTTGCGGCGCGACTTCGACGCGGATCGGGTTCTTCAGCAGGCCTTTCGCCAGCTCGGCGATTTCATTCGGCATGGTCGCAGAGAACAGCACCGTCTGACGGTCGGGCGCGGTCGCCTTGGCGATGCGCTTGACGTCGTTGATGAAGCCCATGTCGAGCATGCGGTCGCCCTCGTCCAGCACCAGCCATTTGGTGTCGGAGAGGATGAGGTCACCCTCGCGCACCAGGTCGGTCAGACGGCCGGGCGTGGCGATCAGGATGTCGACGCCGGGCGCAACCTTCTTCACCTGGCTGAAGCGCGAGACGCCGCCAAGCACGAGCGCGGTCGAGACATGCGCGCCCTTGGCGAGGATCTTGATGGTATCTTCGATCTGCACGGCAAGCTCGCGCGTCGGCGCCAGGATCAAGGCACGTGTGGTTTTCGCACGGCGCTTGGTGCCAAGCGCGATGATCTTCGACAGGATCGGCAGCGCGAAGGCGGCCGTCTTGCCTGAGCCGGTCTGGGCGATGCCGAAGATGTCACGGCCTTCCATCTGCGGCGGGATCGCCTGCATCTGGATCGGCTTCGGTTCGGTGAAGCCGGCGCCATGGGTCGCCTTGAGCAGAGCGCCGGTAATTCCCAAAGCGGCGAAGCCTGAGAGTTGTGCTGCGAAACCGGTGAGTTCCGCAGTGCTGCCGGTCGAGGTGG
>NZ_NWQG01000156.1:0-12810 GCF_002529485.1 Mesorhizobium sanjuanii | reverse complement strand
GTCGAGGTGGTGTTACCGGCAAAGGTGTTTTCGTTGGTCAAAATAGTCTTCTTTCACGCGGCTCCTGGCCGCAAACATCGATGGCGGCAAGGCGCAACCTGCCGTCGAAAAAATTGATATGAAACGACAAGGCGGGCGGACGTAAACGTCCACTCGATTGCGCTGTCGTGCCCGCAGGCATCATGCCACGGGGCTTTTTCGCCACCTTGCCGATCAACGGGAAAGAGGGAAAACAGACGCAACCAGTCTCATTCGTCGAGAAGGCCGGATCTTGCCCGGCCCAAGCGCCTATGCCGCTGCATATGGCCTAGTTCGCCGCGCAATGCAAGGGGCGTCATGTTGCAGTGCAATAAATCGATGGCAAAAGCGGCGCTTGCGCTCCCTTGCCGGCATGATTACCACGAAACGCAGCTTTCCGTTTTGGGGATCGACCGATGAAGGACGTGCTGAAGGAACTCGAGCGCCGCCGCGACATGGCGCGCATGGGCGGTGGCCAGGTCCGCATCGACGCCCAGCACAAAAAGGGAAAGCTGACAGCCCGCGAGCGCATCGACGTCTTTCTCGACGAGGGCTCGTTCGAGGAGTTCGACATGTATGTCGAGCACCGCTCGACCGACTTCGGCATGGAAAAGACCAAGATCGCCGGCGACGGCGTCGTCACCGGCTGGGGCACCGTCAACGGCCGGCCGGTCTACGTCTTCGCCAAGGATTTTACCGTATTCGGCGGCTCGCTGTCGGAGGCGCACGCGGAAAAGGTAGTCAAGGTGCAGGAGATGGCGCTGCGCAACCGCGCGCCGATCGTCGGCCTCTACGACGCCGGCGGCGCGCGCATCCAGGAGGGTGTGGCGGCGCTCGGCGGCTATGCCGAGATCTTCCAGCGCAATGTTCTGGCCTCCGGCGTGATCCCGCAGATCTCGGTGATCATGGGTCCCTGCGCCGGCGGCGACGTCTATTCGCCGGCCATGACCGACTTCATCTTCATGGTGCGCGACACCTCCTACATGTTCGTCACCGGACCGGACGTGGTGAAGACCGTCACCAACGAGACGGTGACCGCTGAGAGCCTGGGCGGCGCCTCCGTCCATACGACGAAATCCTCGATCGCCGACGGCGCCTACGACAATGACGTCGAGGCGCTGTTGCAGATGCGCCGGCTGGTCGATCTGTTGCCTGCTTCCAACACGGCCGAGATTCCCGAGATCGAATGCTACCAGTCGGTCACCGATCACGATCTGTCGCTCGACCGCCTGATCCCCGACAACGCCAACAAGCCCTACGACATCAAGGAATTGATCCTCAAGATTGCCGACGAGGGCGACTTCTTCGAGATCCAGCAGAGCTTCGCCAAGAACATCGTGACCGGTTTTGGCCGTGTCGAGGGCCGCACGGTCGGCTTCGTCGCCAACCAGCCGATGGTGCTGGCCGGCGTTCTCGATTCGGATGCCAGTCGCAAGGCGGCGCGTTTCGTGCGCTTCTGCGACTGTTTCTCGATTCCGATCGTCACCTTCGTCGACGTTCCGGGCTTCCTGCCCGGCACGGCGCAGGAATATGGCGGGCTGATCAAGCACGGCGCCAAGCTGTTGTTCGCCTATGCGGAGGCGACCGTGCCGAAGATCACCGTCATCACCCGGAAAGCCTATGGCGGCGCCTATGACGTGATGGCCTCGAAACATCTGCGCGGCGACATGAATTATGCCTGGCCAACAGCGCAGATCGCGGTGATGGGCGCCAGGGGCGCGGTCGAGATCATCTATCGCAAGGATATCGGCGACGCGGAAAAGATAGCTGCACATACAAAGGCTTACGAGGACCGCTTCCTGTCGCCGTTCGTCGCCGCCGAGCGCGGCTATGTCGACGAGGTGATCATGCCGCATTCGACCCGCCGCCGCATTGCCCGTGCGCTCAGGATGCTGCGCAACAAGGACATGCAGAACCCCTGGAAGAAGCACGACAACATCCCGCTGTGAGGCGGCGTTCCGCGCGGGCACACTTCCCTGGGTTGCGGGATTCCCGGCGTGTCTTTAGATTTCGCCAATGGCGCTCAAGAAGCTTCGCATTTGGCTAGGGTTGAAACAGCATCCAGATGCGATCCCAAGACATGCAAAGATCGGGCGCGAAAGCTATGGCGTCAACGGCAGAACGTTCCTCAACTGCACCGCAGAAAGTCCCGTCGAGATCGGCGCATTCTGCTCCATTGGTCCGGGCGTACTTTTCATCTGCCAGGCAAGTCATCCAACCAGTACGGCTTCGACTTTCCCCCTTCAGTCGCGGATTTTCAGGCAGAAAAGAAATCTGGAGTATCTGGTGTCAAAAGGCCCGATCGTCATCGGCAACGATGTCTGGATAGGCGCCAGGACCATCGTCGTGTCGGGCGTGACAATCGGCCATGGAGCTATCGTTGCCGCGGGCAGCGTCGTGACGAAAGATGTTGCGCCTTACACGCTGGTAGGCGGGAACCCGGCCAAGACGATCAGGCGACGGTTCTCCGACGACACGATCTCCACTCTGCTCGAAATCCAATGGTGGAACTGGCCTGTAGACCGCTTGAAAGCGGAGCGCTCAGCTTTCGATCTGACGGCCGATGAATTCGCGCAGCGCTACAGGTTGTCCTAGAGCCATTGCAAAAGCGCGACTTGAAGACAACAATGGTTTCGACGCCCCCGCGCAAGGCCAACAAAGAGTCGCGAACAACAGAGAGCGTCGGAGGAAACCACAGGAGGAGCCGCTGGCCAGTTCACGGACGCGCTATGCATGCGGCCTGTCGGCGCTTACCACCGACGAACCCGACACGGATGCCTTCGCCCGTGCGGTGGCACTGGAAGCCGCCGCAATCGATGCCGGCTTCGCCCTGCTCTTCTTCTCGCAAAGCCTTGTCGAGGCGACCACCCTGACGGATGCGCTGAAGACCCATGCGCCGACGCTGCGCTATGCCGGCTGCTCGACCGCAGGCGAGATCACGCCGCAGGGTCTGGAGGACGGCCATATACTGGCGATGCTGCTTCCCTCCGCATCATTCTCGGCGGCCAGCACCATGGTCGAAAATCTGTCCTCGTCGGGCATGGACAAGATCACCGGCGAAGTCGAGATGCTCAGGCGTTCGCTGCGCGGGAGCAGGCCCGAGCGGGCCAAAAGCACCTTCGCGCTCTGCTTCATCGACGGCCTGTCCTACGCCGAGGAAGCGGTGACCTCGGCCATCCATTGGGGCCTCGACGACATTCCGCTGATTGGCGGGTCGGCGGGCGATGATCTCAAATTCGAGACGACGCGGCTGATCTCGAACGGCAAAGTCGCCTCCGACAGCGCCATCATTGTGCTGATCGCCACCGAAATTCCTTTCCACGTCTTCAAGACCGACAATTTCGTTCCCACGGACGAGAAGCTGGTGGTGACGGCGTCCGACCCGGATCATCGCATCGTGCGCGAATTCAACGCAATCAATGCGGCCGAGGAATATGCCGCTTCGGTCGGCATCGTCGCGCAGACTCTGACGCCGCTGAGTTTCGCCTCGCATCCGGTGGTGGTGAAGGTGGGCGGCGAATATTACTGCCGCTCGATCCAGAAGATGCATCCGGACGGTTCATTGTCGTTCTTCTGCGCCATCGATGATGGCGTCGTCCTTTCCATCGCCCAGCCCAAGGATATGGTGGAGGCAACGCGTTCCGCCTTGAGGGACGTCGAGAACAGGTTGGGCGGCATCGACGTGATCCTTGGTTTCGACTGTGTGCTGCGCCGGCTCGACGCCCGCAACCGGCAGGTCTTTCGCGACATTTCGGAACTCTACCGGGTCAACAATGTCATCGGCTTCGGCACCTATGGCGAACAATACCGGTCGATGCATCTGAACCAGACTTTTACCGGCATCGCCTTCGGCGAACGCCAGGCGGCGGAATAGGACATCTTCCATGCCGCTCAGGGACATCACCGACCTGGAGAAATTGAAGAAGATCAACGCCGCCCTGGTCAGCCGCGTCGAGCGGTCGATGGACCAGCAGGGCAACGCCTTCTCGCTCTTCCAGACCGCGATTTCCCTCGAGAATCGAGTGCGCACGCGTACCGACGAACTGCACTCGACACTGCGTAGATTGGAACAATCCAACATCGATCTCAGTGCCGCCAAGGAAAATGCCGAGCTGGCGAACCTGTCCAAGACCAGGTTCCTGGCGGCCGCCAGCCACGACGTGCTGCAGCCACTGAATGCCGCGCATCTGTCCGTCTCGGCGCTCGCCGAGGTGCAGACCTCCGACGAGGGCAGGAAACTGGTGCGGCAGGTCGAGCGGTCGCTGGAGACGATGGAGGACCTGCTGCGCACCCTGCTCGACATTTCCAAGCTTGATGCCGGCGTCGTGCGGCCCGACATCGGCGACGTCAGTCTGGAAACGCTGTTTTCGTCGCTGCGCTCGGATTTCCTGCCCGTCGCCGAGATGAAGGGGCTGACGCTGAAGTTCCGGCCGGTCAATGCGGTCGTGCGTTCGGACCGCACCTTGCTGCGCCGCGTCCTGCAGAACATCCTGTCCAACGCGCTGCACTACACACGCTCCGGCGGCGTGCTGGTCGGCACCAGGCATCGCGGCGACACCATCCGCATCGATGTCGCCGATACCGGCTGCGGCATTCCCGACGAGCAGCGCGAGGCCGTGTTCGAGGAATTCCACCGCGGCACGATCCCGTCCGATGCCGGGCTTGCCGGCGGCGGGCTGGGGCTGGGCCTGGCCATCGTGCGCCGCATCGCGGCCGCGCTCGGCCATCCCGTGACGTTTTCCTCGAAGGTCGGCCACGGCACGATCTTCCACATCGACGTTCCGGTCGGCATCGGCGCCACGGCCGACGCCATCGCCAACATGGTCGACATGGAGCGGCCACGCGGCTACGGCCTGTTCGGCACAAAGGTGCTCCTGGTCGAGAACGACGCCGAGGTGTTGCAGGCGATGACGTCCCTGCTCGAACGCTGGCAATGTCTGGTGCGCGCCGCCACCTCGACCGGCGAAGCGCTCGACATGCTTGGCGACACGGACTGGGTGCCGGACATCATCATTGCCGACCAGCATCTCGACGCTGGCGATCTAGGCACCGCCACGATCGCCGAAGTTCGCGACTATCTCAGCCGCGCCGTGCCGGCGCTGATCGTCACAGCCGACGGTTCGGAAGCCATTGCGAAAGCCGCCCGCGCGGCCGGCATCGAGCTGATGCGCAAGCCGCTGAAACCGGCGCAGCTACGCGCGCTGCTGGCGCACCTCTTGGCTTGATCCCCCAAAAGGCACAGGCAGAAGGCGCGAGCGCCAGGAAAAATGGCGCGCTGTCGCCGTATTCCATTGGCGTATAGAAGAAGTCGCCGAGGTGAGCCCAACGACGGGGATCTAAGGCCGATGTAGCTGCGCCGGAGTGAAGATGACAAGGATCACAGCGTTTCTATCCGTGACGTCAAAGACGCTAGCCCCACACGAGATATCTGACCTCCTGGAAATTGACGCCGATAAGGAAGTTGTGAAAGGCAGTCAGAGGACACCTGCCAAGGCGTGGCCTAAGAGTCATGGCTGGAATATCAGCTGCAGATTCGAAGAGTACGTGGACCTCGATATCGCTATTCGCGAGCTGGCTTTGCGGCTCGGCGAAAAAATAGAAAATTTGTTCCGGCTACGCCATCACGAGCATCTGAATAAGATATCCGTGAAGATTGCAATTGCCCCGGAAAACGAGCATGTCCCCTTGTTTCTGTCCGATGAGACGATTGCCTTTCTAGGCAAAATTGGGGCTTCACTCGATATTGAATATTTTCCTGAATAGTCAAAACCCAGCCTGGTCCCGAAACAGCTCCGCATTGTCCAACTTCGACACCTCGATCACAGCCTGCGTGCGGCTATAAACATTGAGCTTGCGCAGGATCTCCGAGACATGCGCCTTGACCGTGGTCTCGCCAACCTGCAGCTCATAGGCGATCTGCTTGTTGAGCAGGCCCTGGCGCAGCATCTGCAACACCCTGAGTTGCTGCGGCGTCAGCTTGGCGAGACGCTGCACCATCTCGGCGCGGTCGGCGCTGTCGGCGTCCGGCGGCTGGCCTTCATAGGTTTCAGGCACATAGATCGCGCCTTCCATCACCGAGCGGATGGCGGCGGCCAGGTCGCTCTTGCGCGCCGATTTCGGAATGAAACCGGCAGCACCATAGGACAGCGCCTCGGAGATGATCCTGGGCTCCTCATAGCCCGAGACGATGACCACCGGCAGGCGCGGATAACGGGTCCTGAGCTGCAGCAGCCCTTCGAAACCATGCACGTCGGGCATGCTGAGGTCGAGCAAGGCCAGATCGAAGGGCTTGGCATCCGCCAGAAGCTCAAGCGCCTCGGCGATGGTGCGCGCCTCCACCGTGTCGACCTCCGGATAGGCCATCTGCACGGCGCTGTGCAGCGCCTCGCGAAACAGCGGATGGTCGTCGATGATCAGAAACCGGGCGCGATCGTTGACTGCGGTCATGGGGCTCGTTTCGGTTCGGTCTGGTCGACCTGTTCTGGCGCAGGATAATCCTGCGACCATGGTCAGATTATTGCCAAATAGTACATCGCCTTCCATGGTGAAGGGCGGAGATGGCAATTTCCGAACGGCCATGCCTTGCCCGGTCGTCCAAATCGGCCGAATGTGCCGCCAGCAATCGAAGCCCTGACCTGATGAGCGACATCGTCCTTCACAACTACTACCGCTCCTCCACCTCCTACCGGGTGCGGATCGCATTGGAGATGAAGGGCCTGACCTACGAGTACGTGCCGCATCACCTACGGCATGGCGAGCATCTGGAGCCCGCCTATATCTCGGTCAACCCGCAAGGGCTGGTCCCTGCGCTGATCCTGGGCGACGGCACGCTTTTAACCCAATCGCTGGCGATCATCGAATTCCTCGACGAAACCAGCCCCGAGCCGCCGCTGCTGCCGAAGGATGCGCTGGGTCGCGCGCGCGTCAGGATGCTGGCGCAGATGATCGCCTGCGACATCCATCCGGTGAACAATCTGCGTGTGCTGACCTCGCTTCGCACGCTGTTCGGCGCCGGTGACGAGGACGTTGTCAACTGGTTCCGGCACTGGGTGAACGAGGGTTTCCAGCCGCTTGAAAAGATTCTGGCTTCTTCGTCCGAGACGAGGATATTCTGCCATGGCGACACGCCGGGGCTGGCCGACATCTGCCTGGTCGCCCAGGTCACAAGCAACGCGCGTTTCGGCGTCGACTTGACGCCCTACCCGACGATTGCGCGCATCCACGCCGCCTGCATGGCGCTGCCGGCCTTCCAAAAGGCGGCGCCCGAGAACCAGATCGATGCCGAGTAACGGCGCAATCCAATTATGACGAGCATGACTATGAGGTATTGCCAATGAAAGCCGTCGTCTTCGAAAAATTCGGCGAGGCGCCGACTATCCAGACCGTTGCCGATCCGACTCCGGCGCCCGAGGGCGTCGTCATCAAGGTCGAGGCGACCGGGCTCTGCCGCAGCGACTGGCACGGCTGGATGGGCCACGACGACGGCATCCGCCTGCCGCATGTGCCGGGCCACGAGCTTGCTGGCGTCGTGGTGGCCTCCGGCTCAGGAGTGACCCGCTGGAAGGCCGGTGAGCGCGTCACCGTGCCGTTCGCCGTTGGCTGCGGCCGCTGCTTCGAATGCACGTCCGGCAACCATCAGGTCTGCGAGCACCAGTTCCAGCCCGGCTTCAGCGCCTGGGGTTCGTTCGCCGAATATGTCGCCATCGACCATGCCGACACCAACCTCGTGCGCCTGCCTGACGAGATGGAGTTCGCCACCGCCGCCAGTCTCGGCTGCCGCTTCGTCACCTCGTTCCGCGCAATCGTCGACCAGGGCCGGGTGACGCCGGGCGAATGGGTGGTCGTGCATGGCTGCGGCGGCGTCGGCCTGTCGGCGATCATGATCGCCAGCGCCATGGGCGCCAACGTGATTGCCATCGACCTGACTGACGAAAAGCTGGATTTCGCCAGCAAGATCGGTGCCGTGGCGACGATCAATGCCGCGAAAACGCCGAATGTGGTCAAGGCGGTCAAGCAGATCACCAATGGCGGCGCGCATATGTCGATGGACGCGCTCGGCCATCCCACCACCTCGTTCAACTCGATCGCCAATCTGCGCCGGCGCGGTCGGCACGTACAGGTCGGGCTGATGCTCGGCGATCACGCCAGGCCGCAGATACCGATGGACAAGGTGATCGCCTTCGAGCTCGAAATCCGCGGCAGCCACGGCATGCAGGCCTACCGCTACCAGGCGATGATGGAGATGATCCGCACCGGCAAGCTCAAGCCCGAACTTTTGGTCGGCAAGCGGATCAGCCTCGAGGAGGCGCCGGCCGCGCTGATGGCGATGGGCGGTTTCGAGGGCATCGGCATCGGTGTGGTGACGAAGTTCTAATGCATGTCGCGCAAACGCGCGCAGCGGTTTTGCGATAACGGCATGCATAAAAACAAGAACCTAAAGCGCATGGCGCGCTTTAGCGAACGGCGCAGTCACTGCGCGGCCACCTGTTGCGGCACAGCCTGCTTGGCGAACCTCTTGGCGCCAACGACGCAAAGCACCACGGCGACCGTGACGGCGATCATCACGGAACTGACCTGCTCATGCAGCAGCGTTGCCGCCAGCGCGAGGCCGAAGAAGGGCTGGAGAAGCTGCAACTGCCCCACGGCGGCAATGCCACCCAGCGCCAGCCCGCGATACCAGAACACGAAACCGATCAGCATGCTGAACAGCGAGACATAGGCAAGGCCGATCCAGGCGTTGATGCCGACGCCGCCAAACGACGCCGGCTTGGTCATCAGCGTCAATGTGAGCATCACCGGCAGCGACAGCGCCAGCGCCCAGCAGATCACCTGCCAGCCACCGAGCCGGCGCGACAGTGCGGCTCCTTCGGCATAGCCAAGACCGCATGCGATGATGGCGGCAAGCATCAAACTGTCGCCCAGCGGCGAGGCCGATACGCCCTGCGCCAGCGCAAAGCCGGCGACGAGGGCGCTGCCAAGGCACGAAAACAGCCAGAAAGCCGGCCTTGGGCGATCACCGCCGCGAATGACGCCAAAGATCGCGGTCGCCAGCGGCAACAGGCCGACGAAGATGATGGAGTGAGCCGAGGTGACGTGTTTGAGCGCCAGCGCGGTGAGCAAGGGGAAGCCGACCACGACGCCGAGCGCCACGATGACCAGGGAAAACAGGTCATCACGCCGCGGACGCTCGGCGCGCAAAACGATGAGCAGCAAAAGGCCGAGGATACCGGCTATCGCGGCGCGGGCCGCGGTCAAGAAGATCGGGTCGAAATCCATCACTGCCACGCGTGTAGCCGGAAGCGAGCCGCTGAAAATCAGCACGCCAACGAATCCGCTCACCCAGCCGCTCGCCGTCTTGTCCATTAAACGCTCCCGATGTTCTCGCTCTCTATCGGGCCAAGACATGTGGCACCACCAGAGACAATGCAGTACAATTCCAAGAAACTGTTATGGTCTAGTGAGCAGTACAGATGGATGAACTGACGGCGGAAAGCCAAGGCAACGGGACGCTTGTCGAAAGCGTCATGGCAACGATCAGGCACAGGATCGCCGCACGGATCCTGACACCGGGAGCACGGTTGCCGTCGATCCGCGCCTTTGCCAGGACCATGCAGGTCTCCAAATCCACCGTGGTCGACGCCTACGAGCGTCTTGCCGCCGAGGGGGATATCCGTTCGCGGCCGGGTTCGGGTTATTATGCCGCCGGACCAATTGCGCCTTTGTCATTGGCCGAGATCGGCCCCCGGCTCGACCGGGCCGTCGACCCGCTCTGGGTTTCGCGCCAGTCGCTGGACGCGGGCGAGGACGTGCTGAAGCCAGGTTGCGGCTGGCTGCCGGCCTCGTGGATGCCGGAGACTGGCCTGCGCCGGGCGCTACGGACACTGGCGCGAGCCGACAATGTCTCCCTGACTGATTATGGCACCCCACTCGGATTGCCGGCGTTGCGTCACCTGCTCTCGCGGCGCATGGCCGGGCACGGCATCGAGGCCTCTCCCGACCAGATCATGCTGACGGAATCGGGAACGCAGGCCATCGATCTGCTTTGTCGCTTCCTTATCGAACCTGGTGACCCGGTACTGGTCGACGACCCCTGCTACTTCAACTTCCACGCGCTCTTGCGCGCGCACAGGGCCAAGGTCGTCAGCGTCCCCTACACCCCGTCGGGACCGGATATCGCAGAGTTCGCGCAGGCGCTGGCCGAGCACCGGCCGCGCCTCTACATCACCAATTCCGCCCTGCACAATCCAACAGGCGCCATTCTGTCGCCGGTCACCGCGCACCGCTTGCTCAAGCTCGCCGACCAGTCGGACCTGACCATCATCGAAGACGATATCTTTGCCGATTTCGAGCACACATCCGCCCCCAGGCTGGCGGCGTTCGACGGCCTCAATCGGGTCATTCATATCGGCAGCTTCTCAAAGACGCTCTCAGCCTCGATACGCTGCGGTTTCATCGCCGCGCCGCGGCGCTGGGTGGAGGGTTTGACCGATCTCAAGATCGCCACAACCTTTGGCGGCGGGCGACTGGCGGCCGAACTGGTGCTGACGTTGCTCAGGGACGGTCTCTATCGCAAGCATATGGATTTGTTGCGGGCGCGGCTGTCGCGCGCGATGGTCGACACGAGCGCCCGCCTGAGAGCCATCGGCATCACCCCATGGATAGACCAGCCGGCAGGCATGTTCCTGTGGTGCAGCCTGCCGGAGGGCATGGATGCCGCCGATATCGCCCGCCGCGCCCTGTCCGCCAATATCGTTCTGGCGCCCGGCAATGCGTTCAGCCTGTCACGATCGGCAAGCCGCTTCATGCGCTTCAACGCGGCGCAAACGGGCGATGAGCGGATTTTCAGAGTGCTTGAAGAGGCGATGGCGCGTCGTGACTGACGGCCCGGGCCTGGTGCTGCCTCACGCCCCTGCCCGCCTCCGTCGCTCATACAGCATGACCAGCGTTTCGGCCGTCAGCGCCGGCTTCTGCTCGCCTTCGATTTCGACTGTGTTGGCCGCCTTCATCAGGTACTGGCCAGGTCCCCTGTCTTCCATCGACAGGAGCGTCGTGCGCAGCCTGATGCGTGCGCCGACCCGGACAGGCGACAGGAAACGCACTCTGTCGAAGCCGTAATTGAAGGCGGCTTGCGTGTTTTCCGGCACGATGCCCATGTCGAGCGCCAGCGCGCCGATGATCGACAGCGTCAGATAGCCATGCGCGATGGTGGTGCGGAACGGGCTTTGCCGCCTTGCCCGTTCCGGATCGACATGGATCCACTGGTGGTCGCCCGTGCATTCGGCAAACTGGTCGATGCGATTCTGGTCGACCGTCGTCCAGTCGGACACGCCAAGTTCCTGCCCGGCCATGGCCCTGAGCTGCTCATAGGTCGGCGGCGTCCTCGGCCGTGTTTGCGTCATTCCTGCTTTCCCGATCGCTGGCCTGCCTCCGGACCACGAACCGGCCGCCCCTGTCAATTCGCTCTGTGCGATTCCGTTCCGCCTGTTCGGCCCGAATCGCCCTGCTCCACGAACCGGAAGCGGTTTGCCCAGCCAGGAGAACCGGCTCGACCGACAGCGGCCGATTACTTCTTCTCGTAGCCGGCGCGGATCTCCGCCATCGCCTCCTTGATGCGATCGCGCAGGATCTCAACCGATTCGGCGCCGGACTTCTTGACCAGCTCGGCGACCTCGCCGGCATTCTTCAGCGCGGTTTCGAAGGATTTCCTGGCGAACTCCGTCTGTTTCGTCATCAACTCCTGCGGATTGCCCGGCGCCCTGTAACTCTGCGCCATGTCGGTGACCTCGCGCAGCGTGTCCTGCAGCATCTCGCGCTGCCTGGACATAAGCGACTGCGCTCCGGCGGCACTGGCCCTGGCCGACTTTTCCAGGGCTTCGAGGTTCTTGCGGTGATGGCTGAGGATCGCCTCGACATCGACGTTCGGCAACTTCAGGTCGCGGCCGAACCTGCCGAACATATCCATGAAGGAGTCGGAATCGGGTTGCTTTGCCATGATGGTTCTCTCCCCTGTTGCCGCGAATGCGGCACCCGAAGAAGAGAATAGAGCACCGGAGCTTCGCGGTCCATTCGGACGGGCAATGAACGTTTCAGAGCCGTACGCGGCGCCTCAGTTGACGAGAAACAGCAGCTCGGCCGTATAGAGCACGACACCGGCAAGGCCGCCGATGACCATGCCGTTGAAGCGGATATATTGCAGGTCCCTGCCGATGTTCATCTCGATCAGCCTGGTGAGTTGGGCAAGATCCCAGCGCTTGACCTGGTCGGCGATGAATTTCGACACGCCGCTCTTCTGGCTTTCGACGAAAGAGGACAGTGCCACGACAAAGCCCTGGTTCATGTCGGCCCTGATCTGCGGATCGCCGGCAAGATGGCGGCCAACCTCGACAAACATGTTGGCCAGATGAGCACGGATCATGGAGTTCGGCGCCTTGGCATCCTGCTCGATGAACAGGCGCAGGCTTTCCCACATGTCGCCGGCCAGCGCCTTGAGTTCCGGCCGGGCGAGGAAATCGCGCTTCAATTTCTCGGCCCGCCTGGCATATTGCCTGGATGTCCTCAGCCGCTCGATGAAGCTTTCCACGAAGCGGTCGAATTCGGCGCGCATCGGGTGATCGGGATCGGCCCTGACCTCGTCGAGCAGCGATCCGGCTGAGGCGACGATCTTCTTCAGGAGATAGGCATCGGCGCGAAACAGGTTGAACAGCGACGGCAATTCCTCGCGGATCTTCTCGCGCATCGTCGCCAACGCCTCTTCATCGCTCAGGAACCGGCCGACGACCTTGGTGAATTCGT
>NZ_NWQG01000155.1:0-43963 GCF_002529485.1 Mesorhizobium sanjuanii | reverse complement strand
CTGAGGATATTCTCCCAGGTCGGGGTGCGCGACCATTTGATAGGAGGCAAGAAGCCTCACCCCTAGGTTTGTTTCGATAGTTCTTAGCGTCGTGTCTGTTGGAATCTCTCCTGACATTAGCTTTTGAAGGGTGCCGTATCCAATTCCAGCCAGCTCCGCCAACTCCTCTCGACTGATTTTTTTGCGGAACTGATAATCTTTTAAGGACAGGACCGCCGGATGATTTTTATCTTTTGATTTCGGCACTTAGGCGACTCCCAAGTAGATGGTGCGGCCAAATTAATAAGAAATCTATCTGCTTTTACCCGTCGGGGAAATTGCCATTCTGCCAATTATCCGCCCGCTCTGGCTTTCTTTGGCCATCAGCAATGACGCTGACTAACCCGAAGGAGCCTCAAATGTCTAAGATCGTCAAAATCGCTTCCGCCCTCGCTGTTGCAACCGTCTTGACAGTCGGCATTTCCACGTCAGCCAAAGCGGACTACTGCAGCAACGTAGTCACGGATGCTGTGAATTCCCAGTTAGCGGACCAGTACATTGCACAGACTGCCGATATTCGCGCCGTCGTTTCGATGATGGAGGCAGCTGGCAAGACCAGCTCGCCTCTTTATATTAAGCTCAACACCGCTTTGACACAGACGTTCAATGAATTCGAGCGGCAAGGTAATGAGGCTGCGAACCAGGGCATCAATGACTGCCGTAGTGGCCTTGCTCCCGCGCAACAGATTGTGGATGTGGCCATCGCCAACCTCACTGGAGGATTGAGTCTTATTCTTCCTCCAAACATGACCCATATAGACATGGGAGAAATCCTCAGCGGTAATATCCTTGGCGGCGAGAACAGCTTCTTTCGGAAGAACCTTGGCATCAAGTGGTGATACCAGGCACAAAGCATAAATCCGAGTCGGCCGATGTGATGGTGTTAGCATCGGCCGACTTGTCACTTTTTCATAATTCATTGAATTATGATGCAAGCGTAGCCGAAACACGGGTTACTCCCCTTCCTGGAAGTAATGGCTGAAGGCATTCGTCCATCGTCGCGCCATCTTAAGAGTCTCTAGGTTTGGGAGACGACAGCGGAGGACAACGCCATCGCGTTGTGCGCCGGGAGTGTCGCCCACCGGCGGCTGATCTCGACGCCATCCTTCTTAGTAACTTGATCGGTCGATCTTGAGTTTCTATGCGGGGTATGCCCTCCTAACGCTTCGGAAAGGCATCGAGATGCGAAGACGCGCGGAACAGCAAATGCGACAGCTATTGCAACATCCACATCACTATGATGCCGCCCACTTCATGAGGGGTGCATCGCGCCGGCTCATTTGGAGTGGAAGACACCGATCGAGAACGCGGCGGATCGGATCGCTCATGGCACAGGTGGCGGTCGCAAATTGACTGCTCGTCAAACCGCCCTGATCCTTAGTCTTAGAGGCGTCATGGAAGTCGCCAGCACTCTTCATGAAAACGTACGTACACAGCGACGAGGGAGGCCGGAATGTCGCCGCGCTCTTTGATCGGCAGCGTGGACCCATTGACGCAAATTTGCCACAGGGCATCAAGCGGCGTCGTGCAACATTCGGAAAACGTAAGTGAATTCGGCGTTTAGTCATGAACCTTGGTAAGGGAGAGGTCGAGAGTTCAATCCTCTCTCGCAGCACCAGTATATCCCGTTGAAAGTATTGAAGTCGTTGACTTGCAACGGTTTTTGTCCATTCTGACGTTGCAACTGCCGTAACAAATCGGATGGAATTGGCGACTGGTCGCGTTCGAAATCTCCTGAATCGGAACGGCCAGCTTTCGCACAAGATCGCTGAGCATCTTGCTTATCTACCTTTGGCTGGCAAGCCTCGAAAGGCTATCCAGCAACATTGTTCGGTCCTTGCCGATCATCAGCACGCCGCTGTCGGGAGCTAGCAGTGCCGAGAACGGCAACATGGCCGCGCCGATCGGCGAGGCCTCGGGGCCGAATTGTCCCGACACGATTTCCGGCGCGACAATGCCGATGGCGCTGGTCCGGTTGAACTGGGTCTGCACCCTTGCCAGGAGTTCGTGATGGATAGGCCGCGGCAGGATGCTGTCGAGAACGATCGCCTCGATGTCGATGACGGAGGTGATGGCGATGATCGCCTCGACCAGAGCGCTGGCGCAATCGTCGATCCATTCGAACAAAGGCACGCGCGCCCCCGGCGGCAGGGGATCCAGTTCCCGCACCCGATTGATCTCGATGCCGCGCGACTTGAGATGATTGACCAGCACATAGATCGACGCGCGATGTAGCAGGCTCTGGTAGCGGGCCGGCTTGGCTGCCACCGAATCGAGGCTTGAAGGCGAGACCGGCAACGGGCCGAGCGCAGCGCTGTTGCCGTGCGGACCGGTATGGACCTTGCCGCCTTGCACCAGCCCACCGCCGACGAACGTGTCGATCGAGATATGCATGAAGTCGCGGAACCGAGCGCCGGCCCCCTGGATCAGTTCGGCCAGCGCTGCCGATGACGCGTCGTTCTCGACGAACACCTGAGTTTTCGGCCTTGTGGCGAAGAAAGTTGAAAGGTCGATTGCGTCCCAGCGGTTGCCGAGGTCGTCGGGAAAGCCGAGCTCTTCGCTCCAGCCTCCCAGGAAATAGGGCGAAGCGATGCCTAAGCCGACAAGGCTGGCCCCGCCAAGCCCGGCGACCACCTTGTCGAAATTGGCAAGCGCCATATTTCCGGCCCTGAGCACCAGATCGGGATCCGGAAACCGGTATTCGTGCGACTCGCGGGCCCGGACCTCGCCGGCGAAGTCTACTAACACGGCTTCCAGCGCGCGCCGGCCGATCTTGATGCCGACGCTGTAGATCCGCTCCGGCGTGAGCCTGTAGAGTGTGGAAGGAGATCCGCGCTGCCCGAACCTTTTTCCCACTTGCTTTACGAAACCAGAGGACTCCAGACCGTCGACAATAGTTGCGACAGCGGCCGGCGTCAGATTTGCGGCGCGCGCAAGGTCAGACTTGGAAGCCTCCTTCAGCCGGCGTATTGCATCGAGCACGAAACGCTCATTGTAATGCCGAACTTTGACAGAATTACTGCCTTTTCCAGACAAACTGGCGTCTCCGATCAGTTTTTCACCGAGCCAGCCTAGCCGCCTACAACTTTGAAGCTGCTGCGATCGAGGCATTCCGACCGCGCTTATGCGCGACACGACAGTGCCTGCAGGGCTAATGGAAGTCAATTTTCCTGTTGCGGTCAAGCTTCATTTAATATAGCAAATTGAAAAAACAACAGTGATTAGGCAATGACTAGGGAGGAGAGGTGCTGCACTCTGGCGCACATGGCGTAGCCGCTGCCGCGGCGACGAGAAACGTGGCCGTCCCGGTTGCCCTGGTTCAGGCGACAAAGGCTTTCGGCGGCACGATCGCCCTCAAGGACGCCTCCTTCGAATTGCGCTCCGGAGAGGTTCTGGCGCTGCTTGGCGAAAACGGTGCCGGCAAGAGCACCTGCGTGAAGCTTTTGGCCGGCGTGCATTCCCCCACCAGTGGTCACGTCGAGGTTGACGGCAAGCCGGCGGTCTTCCACACGCCGCATGACGCGCAAGCCGCCGGCATTGCGGTCATGCACCAGCATCCCGGCCTGTTTCCTGATCTTTCGGTGGCGGAGAACATCTATCTCGGCCACATGCCGCGCGACCGCTTCGGCGGCATCGATAATACCGCCATGCTGGCCGGCGCGCGCCAAGTGCTGGCCACCGTCGGTCTCGACGTGCCGGCGGCAACGCGGCTGGGAACACTGCGCACCTCCGAACAGCAACTGGTCGAGATTGCCCGTGCGCTGTCGCTGGATGCGCGCGTGCTGATCATGGACGAACCGACCGCCGCATTGTCGCAACGCGAGGTCGAGCGGCTGTTCAGCGTCGTTGCCGATCTAAGGCTGCACGGCGTGGCGATGATGTTCGTAGGCCACCGCATGGATGAAATCTTTCGCATCGCCGACCGCATCGCGGTGCTGCGCGACGGGCGTCTCATCGGCGTCAAGCCCAAGGCGGAGCTGGGCCGCGCGGCCTCCATCAGCATGATGGTCGGGCGCGAGGTGAGCGACCTTTATCCGGAACGTGATCACGCCACCGGCGCGTTGGTGCTGGAGGCGAGGGGGCTTTCGCGCGCCGGCGGCTTCGCCGGCATCGACCTCAAGCTGCATGCTGGAGAGGTGCTCGGGCTGGGCGGCCTGGTTGGCAGCGGGCGGACCGAGATTGCGCGCGTGCTGTTCGGCATCGACCAGCCGGACGCCGGCGAAATTCTGATCGACGGCGAGGCTGTGCGCTTCGCATCGGCACGCGATGCCATGGGTGCGCGCATCGCCTATGTCTCGGAAGACCGCATGGGCCAGAGCCTGGTGATGGATTTCTCCATCCTAGACAATGCCGTGCTGCCAATACTCGACAAGGCGGCGGCCTCCGGCCTCTACAGCACGGACCGCGCCATCGACCTGGTTGCGGACTGGCTGAAGCGCATGAAGCTGCGCTTCTCTGGTTACGGGCAGCCGGTCAAGGAATTGTCCGGCGGCAACCAGCAGAAGGTGGTGCTGGCCAAATGGCTGCGTACCGAACCGCGTGTCCTCATCCTCGACGAGCCGACGCAAGGCATAGATGTCGGCACCAAGGCGGAGGTGCACGCGATGATCGCCGATCTTTCCGCGCAGGGCATGGCGATCCTCTTGATCTCCTCTGAAATGCCTGAGTTGATCGGCATGTGCGACCGCATCGTTGTCCTTCGCGAAGGCCGCCAGACGGCCGAATTCGCGCGCGGGGAAGCTACCCAGGAAAAAGTGCTAGAGGCGGCGACGAAGACGGACGAACGCGTCGACCCGGCAGCACAGGCTGCGCGTGTCTCTCTCAAGGACGAGAAAGGAGGACCGTTCGATTTCCTGAAGCGGCGAGAGTTCGGGCTGCTCGCCGCGATATTGGCGGTAGCCATTCCCGTCACCATTCTGAACCCGCGCATGGTGAGCGCGGCAAACCTGACCGCCGTGTCGATGGATGCTGCCTTGCTGGTTGTTGCGGCACTCGCGCAGATGCTGGTGCTGATCACCCGCAACATCGACCTTTCGATCGCTGCAGTGATCGGTCTTTCAGCCTATATGGCGGCCAGCATGGTTCAGGCCTATCCTGGACTCGACATCGGCATCGGCCTTGCGACCGCATGCGCGGTCGGCGTTGTCGCTGGCCTGATCAACGGCCTTGTCGTCACCAGGGGAAAGATCCCGGCCATCGTCGTCACCCTGGCGTCGATGTCGATCTTTCGCGGCTTCAATTCGATCTGGGCGGCGGGCGACCAGATCAGCGCCGACGAGGTCACGCAGGCCTGGCTCGACATGACCGGTCTGAAAATCGCCGGCGTGCCGCTGATCGTCGTCATCGCCATTGTCATCCTGTGCGCCGGCTACGTGTTGCTCTATCGCACGGCCATTGGGCGCGAACTGTTTGCCACCGGCTCCAACCCGGACGGGGCGCGTCTCATCGGCATCCCCGTCGATCGGCGCATCCTTCTGGCCTTTGGCATGGCCGGCCTGCTTGGCGGCCTGTGCGGGGCGCTCTGGGCATCCCGCTACGCCACCATCGATGCTCGTGTCGCGCTCGGCTTCGAACTCACCGTGATCGCTTCGGCGGTGGTTGGCGGCGTCGCCATCCGCGGTGGTTCGGGCACGCTGCTCGGCATCATCCTTGGCGCGCTCACCCTGCTGGTGATCAAGAACGGTCTGACGCTGGTGCGCGTCGACCCGCTGTGGCTGCAGGGCGTTTACGGTCTGGTGATCCTGGTCGCCATCGGCATCGACACCTTCATCGTGCGGCGCGCGGAGCAGGCAAGACAGGCGAGGGCGAGATGAGGAAGTTCCTTCGTTCGATCGACTTCTGGGATCTGCTGCTGGCAATCTCCTGTCTGGCCATATTCCTCTACGCGGCGGTCTTCGTGCCGAATTTCGTCTCCGGCTTCAATCTTTCGCAACTGGCCGCGAGCGCCTCGGAGAAGGCATTGCTGATTCTGCCGATGACGCTGCTCATCATCACCCGCGAGATCGACCTGTCGATCGCCTCGATGTTGGCGCTGACATCCGTGGTCTTTGGCCTGTTCGTCCAGGCCGGTGTGCCGACGCTGGTGGCAATCCCGCTAACGCTCGTGGTCGGCGGCCTACTCGGCGCCTTCAACGGCTATCTGGTCTCCGGCCTGGGGCTGCAGGCGCTGGTGGTGACGCTCGGCACCATGGCCCTCTATCGAGGTATAGGCTACATCCTGCTCGGCACCGGTTCGGTCAACATCCTGCCGCCTGCGGTCGTCGATTTCGGCATCAACAATCTGCCGGGCACGCAGATACCGTGGACCATCGTGCCCTTCCTGACGCTGGCGCCGGTGTTTGCCGTCATCCTGCAGAAGACGCCGACCGGCAAGCGCATCTACGCGCTCGGCGGCAGCCCCGAAGTGGCACGCTATTCCGGCATAGACACGCGCCGCATGGTGCTGAACCTGTTCGTCGTCTCCGGCGTCGTCGCGGCAATTGCCGGCATCGTCTATACCGCGCGCCTTTCCAACGCCCGCGCCAACAATGCGCTCGGCATGGAGCTCGATGTCATCACCATCGTGCTTCTCGGC
Organism: Mesorhizobium sanjuanii; assembly: GCF_002529485.1. Taxonomy (NCBI): domain Bacteria; kingdom Pseudomonadati; phylum Pseudomonadota; class Alphaproteobacteria; order Hyphomicrobiales; family Phyllobacteriaceae; genus Mesorhizobium; species Mesorhizobium sanjuanii. Next base: position 37,350 of record NZ_NWQG01000155.1, on the reverse strand, counting down.
GGCGTCAGCGTCTTTGGTGGCAAGGGTCGCTTGACCGGCGTCATGCTGGCACTGGTGCTGATTGCCGTCATCCGCAATGTGCTGGCACTGAATCAGATCGGCGGCGACGCACAGGGCATGATCATCGGCTTGCTTCTGATCGGTTCGCTGCTGGTCGGCAATTACTGGCGCTCCGCACAGGAGCGGCTTTCGAGATCGCGCGCCTTGCGCGAAACCAAGGGGTGATCTCGGGCCCCTTTCTTCAAGCCCGAATTTTGATGGAGGAGTAACAATGAAAGCGTTTAGATTAGCCCTGCTCGCATCCGCGGTTCTGCTCGCACCAACCTCGCTGGCTCTGAGCCAGGAATGCGCCAAGGAGCCCGTAACGGTCGGCTTCCTGCCCAAGCTCGACACTGATCCATACTTCAAGGTGGCTTTTGGAGGGGCCGAAGAGGCGGCGAAGGAAATTGGCGGCACCGCTATCCAAGTCGCCCCATCGCAGGCGACGGCGGAGGCACAGATCGAATTCATCAACAGCCTCGTGTCTCAGAAGGTCGGGGTCATCGCAATTGCCGGCAACGACGCCAATGCCGTTGCGCCTGCGCTGAAGCGCGCCGTTCAGCAGGGCGTCAGGGTGATTTCGTATGACTCCGACGTGGCGGCCGATGCGCGGACTGCGTTCGTGAATCAGGTGAAGGGTGACAGTCTTGCCGAAATGATGCTGGAAAGCGCATTCAATCTCAGCGGTGGTGAAGGCGAATTCGCGATCCTGTCGTCGACGCCCACGGCGACCAACCAGAACGCCTGGATCGACTTCATGAAGGCGAAGATGGCGGCCGAGCCGAAGTTCGCCAAGATGAAGCTGGTGCAGGTCGCTTATGGCGAAGAAAGCGAACAGATCAACCAGCAGCAGGCGCTGGCGCTGGTGCAGGCGTTTCCGGATATCAAGGTGATCATCGTTCCGGCGGGCATCGGCCTCCCGGCGGCCGCTCGGGCACTCGAGGAGGCAGGCCTCATCGGCAAGGTCAAGCTCACCGGTCTCGCCCCCGCCACTCTGATCGCCAAATACATCAAGGACGGCGCCGCACAGGACATCTGGTGGAACGTCACCGATCTCGGCTATCTTGCCTATCAGACTGCCCAAGCCGTTGCGCAATGCAAGATCACCGGCAAGGAAGGTGAGAAGTTCACGGCGGGCAGGCTTGGCGAGTACACGATCGGGACCGGCGGCGAATTGATCCTTGGTCCGGCGAAGATCGTGACCCCCGAAAATCTGGCCGAGTTCAAGTTCTGAACCGCCGACCTGGATCCGCAGTGGGGGCGCCAAATGATCGGCGTCCCTGCGTCTCTTTTATCGACCGATTGGTGCAGGTGAGAAGATGAACATGTTGCTTGCAGGTGAAACCTTCGCGGCTATCACGTCGGTCGCTGCCGGGGGCGATGTGCTGACAAGCGCGACCTCGACAAATGGCGCGACGGCCTTCAACGCCGCACTGGCCATAGAGGGCATCTCAGTCACGCAGATCGGAGGCGAGCGCTGCGCCGCGGAGTTTCCCTATGACCTCGATGCGCTCGCCCGGTATCAAGCGGTAGTGATTTCCGATGTAGGCGCGCTGACATTGCTGGTCACGCCGGATGCCCGCGCCGGGCGTGTCGGCGTTAACCGCCTCGAGGTGCTGAAAGCCTATGTCGAAAACGGCGGCGGGCTGATGTTGGCCGGCGGCTATATGGGCTTTCAGGGCATGTTCGGGACGGCGCGGTTTCACGACACCCCGGTTGAAGACGTGCTGCCGGTGCGCTGTTTGCCGTTTTGCGACGGCCTGGAGGTGCCGCAAGGATTGCAAGCGTCCATTCTGCAGTCCTCCCACCCGATCTTTGCCGGGGTGGAGATGCCTTTGCCGCCGATCCTCGGTATGAACAAGCTGGATTTCAGGAGCGACGGTTCGTCCCGGCTTCTCGCGATTTGCCACCATCGCGGCACCGACTGGCCGCTCCTTGCCGTTCGCAACCATGGCCGAGGCCGCACGGTCGCCTGGGCGACCGACATCGGCCCGCACTGGCTCTCGCAGGATTTTCTTGGGTGGCCGTTCTACGGCCAGCTGATGGCGAACATGGTGCGGTGGCTCGCCGGCAACGATGAGGTGGCTCTGAGCAGTCCACCTGGGCCCGAATGACCGTGCAAGAGCCAACATGGACATTCACTTTTGTCGACGTTGTTGCAGCTCCGCGACCACCCGTTCATCCAGTCGTCGCACACGTAGCCGCTTGGTCAGGAACACCAGTTTTGCCGTTTCCTCCAACTCCTCCGCGGCAAAGACGGCATCGTGGAAACTGCGCCCGGAAACCACTGGCCCATGATTGGCCAGCAGGACGGCAGCATGATCCTGTGCCTTGGCTAAAACCAACGGCCTAACGTCAGCCGACCCTGGATGGGTGTAGGGCAGTAGCGGCACCCGCCCGACGCGCATCACCACATACGGCGTAATCGGCGGGATGGCGTCATCCTGGTCGGTTTCTTCGAGACAGGAAAGCGCCGTGGCATAGGTCGAGTGAAGATGCACGACACCTGCCGCCTGCGGCCGCGCCTCATAGAATGCCATGTGGAGGGGTATCTCCTTGGTCGGAGCATCTCCGGACACGGCTATGCCTTGGGTATCCAGCTTCGACAGCCTGCCGGGTTCGAGATACCCCAGGCAGGAATTGGTTGGCGTGACCAGGAAACCGTCGACAAGTCGAGCCGACAGATTGCCCGACGAGCCGGCCGTATAGCCACGCATGAAGAGGGATTCGCCCCAACGGCAGAACTCGTCGCGAAGTTGCCGTTCTTCCAAGGTCATGAGGCGTCACCTTTCAGGGCATGGAGCGCGCGTTCGAAAAAATCGCATGCACCGAAATTGCCTGATTTCAGCGCGAAGGCCAGCCTCGGCTCACCGTCGAGAATGAGCACCGGCACCCCAGCGTCGATCTCCGGACCGACTTCAAGCGCCGACGCTCCGAACGCCGAGGCGACAGCGCCGGAGGTCTCTCCGCCAGCAACGACCAGACGCCGGAAGCCAGCAGTCACCGCCTTCACCGCGAGTTCAGCGAAAATGGCCTCGAACAGTGCTGCCAACCGCTCGCGCCCGTGCCGAGCCTGTGCCGCCGACACTTCGGAAGGCTCTGCCGTCGAGTAGACCAGTGGGCCAGAGCCCTTATGGGTGATCAGGAAATTAAGGCAGCTGGCGACGACAGCATCCGGGTCGAGTGCGTCCTCGGCGTCAAGACGCATCGAGGGATGGCTTCTGCAATAGGCGGCAATTTGCGTGCGTGTCGCCGACGAGCAACTGCCGGAGAGAATAAATGCGGGACCGCAAACCCCATCGAACTGCAGTCGGCCTTCGACTGCGGGGCGGATGCCGAAATTGCCAGGCAGGGCCATGGCAATACCGGAGCCACCAGTGACCAGCCGATGGGTCTTGGCTATCCGGCCCAATGCCATCAGGTCGTCGTTCGAGATCGCGTCGGCGACGATCAGTTTTTCGCCGTCGCGTTTGGCAAGGCTCAAGGCCGCTTCCGCGTCACCCGACCGCAAGCTTTGCAGCGCAAGATGCCCCACCTTGAGCCGTGTCTGAAGTGAAAGCCACCGCCTGATGTCGGGATCGGTCATCGGCGTCAGAGGATGATTTTCCATGCCCGACTCGCTGAGCAGTCGGTCGCCAACAAAGAGGTGTCCGTTGTAGAGCGTGCGGCCGTTGGCGGGAAAGGCAGGACAGACAAGGGCCAGCGGCGCGTCCAGTTCCGCCAGCAGCGCTTCGGCCACGGGTCCGATATTGCCTTCAGGCGTCGAATCGAAGGTCGAGCAATACTTGAACACGATCTGCTCCGCGCCGTTGACAACCAGCCAGCGGCAAGCTGTCAGAGATTGAGCCACGGCATCATCGGCCGCAACAGAGCGCGTTTTGAGTGCGATCACCGCAGCTTCGATGCTTCCGTCCGCCAGTTTTCCAATCGGCGTGCCGACATACTGGACAGTCCGCGCGCCTGCTTTGGCGAGCGTGTTGGCGATGTCACCGGAGCCGGTGAAATCGTCGCCGATGACGCCGATCTTCATGCGTCGTGGTCGCCCATTTTATGATCATCTGCTTCCTGGTCACATGCCCGCTGGCGCCAGAACATCGTCGTCAGCTGATCCAGATGCTCACGCATCGCCTTTTCGGCCCGGTCGGGATCGCGCGCGACAATCCCATCGTAGATGGCGCGGTGTGCCTCATACGCCGTCTGCTCCTGGCCGTCGGCGGCAAGCGTGACAATGCGTTGCTCCTTGAGCCATTCCGAAATTTGGTCATGCAGGGCGACGAAGACGAGATTGCGGGCGATGCGCGCCAACTCGAAATGGAAAGCAATGTCGGTGCTGGTGAAACGGTCACGATCGCCGATTGCCAAACGATTAGCTTCCAGCGCCTCGCCTAGCGCTTCCAGGTCCGAGGGCGTCGCGGTGCGGGCAGCCTCGCGAGCGAGGCCGACTTCGAAGAACATGCGGGCGCCCTGAAAGGAGCGCTGCCCTTCCTCCGTCGACAACATCTGCCTGACGGCAGGCGCCATGCCGGTGAAGATGTGGCTGGCTGTCGGCATCAGCACCTTGGCGCGGGCGCCATTGGTGAGTTCGACGAGGCCGGCCTTCTGCAGCGATATCAAAGCCTCGCGAATGGCGGGCCGGCCGACGCCGAAGCGCAACTGCAAATCGCGTTCGGGCGGCAATTGGTCCCCGGGCTTGAGTTTGCCGGAGAGGATCTGCCCTTCGAGATGCGTAGCAACGTGCTCGAAGAGCTTTTTTCGTTCTATGACAAGTGGGTCGACCATAGACCTTTCATACCATCATGCTTGACAACCATGCAACAGCTTGCAATGCTGAAATCACAGGATTGAAAGCGGGAAGATAAGGCCGGGCTCCATGAGTATCGGCTGGGTGTCGGATTTGGCGAAAATCCAAAGCCGGCAAATCAACACGCTTTGCGATTGCCAAACGTTGCAATCGCCAAGGGAGGAAGATGCATGAAAATCGCCATTCTGGGCGGCGGCGGAGCCATGGGCGGGATATTCGGGGGCTATCTGGCCCGCGCCGGCAACGACGTGACTTTGATCGACGTATCCAAGGCGGCGGTGACGGCAATCAACGACAACGGGCTGACCATCGAGGAGAAGGATGGTTCGCTGCCGGTGATCAGGGTGCCGGCAAGCGATGATCCGGCGAGCGTCGGCCCGGTCGATCTCATCATCAATTTCGTCAAATGCTATCATACTGAGGCTGCCATCCGGTCCGCCGAACCGATGATCGCCAGCGAGACCGCCGTGCTCAGCCTGCAGAACGGCTGGGGCAACGCGCCGCGTATTGCCTCGATCGTCGGCGAAGACCGCGTGCTGGTGGGCCTGACCTACCATGGCGGCACGTTGCTGGCGCCTGGCCGCGTCAAGCACCCCGGCTCCGGCATGACCTACATCGGCGAGCTCACCGGCGAACCTTCCGAGCGGCTCGGCAAGGTTATCGAGCTGTTTCGTGCGGCGCAGATCGAGACGACCCAGTCGGACAAGATCCTCGACGAGGTCTGGAAGAAGCTGGCGCTGAATGCCTGCACGCTGCCGGTCGCCGGGCTGTTGAATTTGATGTCACATGAACTCGTCGCCTTCGACGGCACCAAGAGCCTGATGGCCGCCATCCTTGGAGAGGTCGTGGCGGTGGCGAAAGCGCAAGGCATCGCGCTCGATTATGATGAGCGCTGGGCCGCCATCACCGGGTTGCTGGAGAAAGCGGTCGGCGGCAAGGCGTCGATGCTGCAGGATGTCGAGGCCAGGCGGCAGACCGAGATCGAGGTGATCAACGGAGCGATCGTCGACGCGGGCAAGCGCACCGGTGTGGCAACGCCCGTCAACGAAGCCATGGTCTGGATGATCCAGGCCAAGCAGGCCCACTATCTCCAGGTCAAGGCATAACGGGCCATGGCGCCGCGGCTCAAAATCAACGGCCTTTCCAAGTTCTTCCCCGGCGTGCGGGCGTTGGACGACGTCTCCATGAGCGTCGACGGCGGTGAGATCCGTGCATTGCTTGGCGAAAACGGTGCCGGCAAGTCGACGCTCGGCAAGATCGTTGCCGGCGTCTATTCGCGGGATCAAGGCACGGTGCTGGTCGACGGCGCCGAGATCGGCACGCTGGACGAAAAAGCCGCCGGCGATCTCGGCATCGGCATCGTGCATCAGGAAGGCTCGCTGGTGCCGCAGCTTTCGGTCGCCGAGAACATCTTCGCTGGCCGCCAGCCGACGCAGTGGCTTGGCCAGGTCAACGTCCGCGCCATGCGCGAACAGGCAAAAGCGTTGATCGCACAGCTTGGCGTCGTCATCGACCCGGCGCTGAAAGTATCGGCGCTGTCGCCGGCGCAAGCCCAGATCGTCGAGATCGCCAAGGCGTTGTCGCGTGACCTCAGGATCCTCATCCTTGACGAGCCGACGGCGGCGCTGACCCTGACCGAAACCGAAAAACTGTTCGACGTGGTGCGCCGCCTGGCCGGCAACGGCGTTTCGGTGATCTACGTCTCGCACCGTCTCGCCGAGATTTTTGCGCTTTGCCATTCCGTGACCGTGCTCAAAGACGGCAAGCTTGCCGGAACGCGCAAGGTCGTCGAGACCTCGACAGACGAACTGATCCGCCTGATGGTCGGACGCGACGTGCATTTCTCGCGCTCCCCCGCGGGGCGGAAAATCGGTGACGTCGTGCTCCAGGCCCAGAACGTCGATGCGCCGCCTTTGGTGCGCTCGGCGTCGATCACCGTTCGGGCCGGCGAGATCGTCTGCCTTGCCGGTCTCATCGGGTCGGGCCGCAGTGAGTTCTGCGAGGCGATCTTCGGTGCCCGCCGCCGGCACGGCGGCTCGGTTCGCATCGGCGGCACGACGATCGATCCGAAAGGCCCATGGGACGGCAAGCATGCCGGCATCGGCATGGTGCCGGAAGACCGCAAGGCGGCCGGCCTGTTCCTCGGCATGGACATCGTCAACAATGTCGCCGCGACGGTTCTGTCCAGGGTCTCGTCGGGCGCGAATTTCTCTAACCGCAAGGCTGAGGCGCTGGCCAGGAATTTCGTCGACGAACTGCGCATCGCGACGCCAAGCGTTCGCCAGATCGTTGGCAATCTTTCCGGCGGCAATCAGCAGAAAGTCCTGCTGGCCAAATGGCTGGCGATGGAACCGCGCCTTTTGATCGTCGACGAACCGACGCGCGGCGTCGATGTCGGCGCACGCTCAGAGATCTACCGGCTGCTGCGGGCTTTGGCCGACAGAGGTGTCGCCCTTTTGGTCGTTTCTTCGGACCTGCCCGAGGTGCTGGCGCTTGCCGACCGCATCGTCGTGATGGCGGAAGGCCGAACCGTGGGCGAATTGCCGGGCGATGGGGCGAGCGAAGAACAGGTGCTACGCCTTGCCACCAGATACACCGCTTCGGTGGCTGAAGTCCGCAAGGAACCAGGAATGGCAGAGGCATGACGATGCAGATCACGCAACCGATGGCAGAGAATGCCGAGCACCGGCGCGAGAACCTTCTCGTGCGAATCGTGCGGCGCCTTGCCGATTCCAGAGAGTTGACGCTGTTCGTGCTCGTCATCGCGCTGGCGCTGGCGATGAGCATCCTCTACCCGAACAACTTCCCCACCGCTTCCAACATGCGGGCCGTGCTTCTCAATCTCGCGCCCGTTGGCATTCTTGTCTGCGGCATGATGCTGTTGATGATCGGCGGCACCTTCGACCTCTCCGTCGGCTCAACCCTGGCCTTCTCCGGCGTCTGGGCCGCGGTCGTTGCCGGCTGGTGGGGCTGGCCGGCAGAAGTTGCGGTGCTGGTCGGCATCCTGGTTGGCGCGCTGTGCGGTCTGGTCAATGGTTTGATCGTCACGCGCATCGGCATCAACGCGCTGATCGCAACCCTTGGCACGCTCACCATCTATCGCAGCCTGACCTATGTCACCGCCGGCACGGGCGTCACCCCGATCACCGATGCCTTCGCCGCCTATGGACGGGCTGCGGACCCGCTGCTGCGCATACAGTCGCCTTTCTGGGCAATGCTGGTGCTGGTGCTCGTCGGCGGCTGGCTGGTGGCGCGGACGCGCTTCTTCCGGCAGTTCTATTTCATCGGCGGCAATCCTCGCGCGGCACAGCTTTCCGGCATTCGCGTCGATCGGCTCATACTGATCGGATTCGTCATCATGGGGGCGCTGGCGGGTCTTGCCGGTGTGCTGGGCGCGGCGCGTCTCAACAGCGCGGTCGTCAACGCCGGCGTCGGCATCGAACTCAAGGTCATCACCGCCACCGTGCTTGGAGGAGCGAGCCTGAAGGGCGGTGAAGGCACGATCCTCGGTGGCATTCTCGGCGTGCTTTTCATCGCACTGATCGAGAACGCCATGATTATCAATGCGATCGGCGTGTTCTGGCAGGGGCTGGTGGTGGGAACGGTCCTGTTGTTTGCCGTCTCGCTCGATCGTTTCAAGACCAGCGGCCGCGCCTGAGATCAGGCGAGGACGGGAGGAGGCATTCGGACAAGCCGGATGACACGCAGGAACTGGGACTACAAAAAACATCAGGAGGAACGGGCATGAAATCGATAGTGAGAACGATACTCTCCGGCGCAGCCCTTGCTGCCACCGCATTGCTCTACACTTTTCCGGCCACCGCGCAGGAATCATCCTTCGGGCCGGCGGACGCCAAGGAGACCTACTACTGGATCTCCAACAAGGCCAACCTGCCGCTGTTCGTGCAGTATGACTATGTCGGCATGAAACGGATCGCCGAAGAACTTGGCGTCAAGGTGATTGTCGCCGGGCCGACCGACTTCGACGTGCCGGGCTTCATCTCCGCCGTCGACCAGGTCTGCGCACAGAAGCCGAGCGGTGTTTCCGTCGTCGGTGGCTGGGATCCGTCGCTGACCGAATCCGTCAAGAAGTGCATGGAGCAAGGCGTGCCGACGGTCGTAGATGACGGCGATCTGCCCGACTCCGGCCGTCTCGCTTATATTGGCACGAACTGGACACAGGTCGGCGTCGCCCAGGCCAAGAAGCTGATGGAAATGCTGCCGAATGGCGGCAAGCTCGCGTCGATGTCGATCATCAACGCCGGTAATATGCGCGAGGCAGTGGCCGGCTTCAAAGCCTATATCGAGGCCAATGGCGGCGGCAAATACACCATCGTCGCCAATGAGGACGATGGCGGCGACGCGCAGAAGGCGGCCCAGGTGACCGCGGCGATCCTCGCAGCCAATCCCGATATAGCCGGTCTTGCAGGCTTCGATTCCGAATCCGGCGCCGGCATCGTCACCGCGCTGCGGGAAGCCGGCAAGAATCCCGGCGACATCAAGGTGACAGCGATGGAGCAGACGCCCGATTTCTTCAAGTCGGCCAAGGAGGGCTGGGTCGACGGCATCGTCGTGCAGAACCGCGAGCTGTTCATCTACTACGCGGTCAAGCTGCTGCACGACTATAACCACAACACGCTGAAGTCGGCCGGTCTTACCTCGAAGGATGGCGGCCGCCCGATCCCGGATTCGCTCGACACCGGCGTCATCCTGATCACCAAGGACAATGTCGACAAGGTGCTGACCGCGCTGAATGTAAAATAGGCCGCACCATGCCGGAGCCCTGGTTCAAGGCTCAGTCTTGATTCCAAGGTCCAGGCAGCCTCCGGCGGCGCACTCTCCCTCGCCGCCGGATGGCCAGTCACACAAAATGGCCAAGGACATAAAATGGCACGTCACCCCACCACCCGCATGCGCTTCCACGGCGTCGCCGCTTACGAGATCCTGACGCGCGACGGCTTGCGCATCCTGTGCGATCCGTTCCTCGACCAGAATCCGGGCGCGGCGACCAGGTCGACCGAATTCGATCACGTCGATCTCGTCATCGTCAGCCACGCCGCCTTCGATCATCTCGGCGACACCGACAAGATAGCGCAGAAATATGGCTGCCCGGTCGTTTGCGGCGGCGAGGTGAAGGCCTGGCTGATGGATCGCGGCATTCCGGCCAACCAGATCCGCGCCACGACCTGGGGCATTCGCGTCAAGGTGGCCGGAATCGAAATCCAGCCGCTCGAATGCCATCATTGGTCGCAGATCAGGCTGAAGGACAATTCCTTCATTTCCGGCGTGCCGATGGCCTTCATCGTCTATGCCGACGACAATTTGCGCTTCTACCACTATGGCGACACTGCGATCTTCTCGGACCTCAAGCTGCAGGCCGAACTCTATAGGCCCAATGTCGGCTGCATCGGCATCGCCAATCCGCAGGAGATCCTGCATCTCAACCCAATGCCTGGCGAAATGCTGACCGGCGAGATGAGCCCGTATGAGGGCGTTCTCGCCACGCAATGGCTTGGCCTCGAGACCGTGCTGCCCTGCCACTACATCAAACTCGATGGCGACAAGGACGTCGCCGAATATATGGAGCACCACCGGCAGGCCAGGACGCGCGGCGAGACGATCGCCGACCCCTATCTGCTGCGCGCCGGCGACTGGATCGAATTCGACGGCGACGGCAAGGTCGTGCGCCCGGCCAAGGCGGCCTGATCGATGCGTGCAGCGATCTTCGACGCGCCGTTTTCGATCCGCATGGCCGACGCGCCGAAGCCGGAGCCGCAGCCGGGAGAGGTGCTGGTCCGCGTCAAGGCTGCCGGGCTTTGCGCCGGCGACCTCTACATCTACACCGGCAAGAACCCCTATGTGAGCTATCCCCGGATCGGCTGCCACGAGATATCTGGAGTGGTCGAAGCTTATGGTCCCGGCAGCAGCGGACCGCCGATCGGCACCCGCGTCGTAGTCGACCCGTTCATCGGCTGCGGCCGCTGTTATCCCTGCAGGGTCGGCAAGCGCAATTGCTGCGCCAATCTGGCCATTGTCGGCGTCCATCGCGAGGGCGGTTTCGCCGACTTCGTGACGGCTCCGGCCGGAAACCTCAATGTCGTGCCGGATGGGCTGACCGACTTCGAGGCAGCATTCGCGGAGCCGGTGGCAATCGGCGTGCAGGGCTGCCGCCGTGGCATGGTCGGCGCGCAGGACACGATATTGGTGCTCGGCGCCGGGCCGATCGGGCTGGCTATCATCGAAGTGGCGCGCGCGCATGGCGCAAAGGTCTACGCCACGGACCTGTCGGCAGAGCGCTTGACCACCGCGGCCGACCTCGGCGCGATCCCAGTCGCCGGCGGAGCCGGTCTGGTCGAACGCGCCATGGAACTTACCAATGGGGAAGGCATGCCGGTGGTCATGGAGGCGACGGGCGCTGCGCCGGCGATGGAGCGAACGATCGATCTCGTCGCCGCCGGCGGACGCATCGTCATCCTCAGCCTGGTCAAGAAGGGCCAGGGCATCACCTTCCCGGGCCTCGACTTCACCCGCAAGGAAGTGACGATCCTCGGTTCGCGCGCCTCGGTCGACTGTTTTCCCGAGGCGCTTGAACTGCTCGCCTCCGGCAAGATCCACTATCCGAAGATTGCAAGTTCCTTCGCGCTCGGCGAAGCACCCGGCGTCTTCCAGAAGCTCGCAGACAATCCAATGGCTTTGCACAAGGCCGTATTCGTTTCGGAGGACTAGATGAAGCTCGTTACCTTCTCCCACCCCAAGGGAGGCCATGATCATCACGCCGGCGTGCTCGACGGCGACCAAATCGCCTGCCTGACCGAGGCCGGACTTGCGGAGAGCGTGATGGAGGTCGTGCTCGGCGGCAGGGAGATGCTGGATCGCATTCGCGCCGGTCTCGCCAAGGCGCCGCACTATGCGATCGCCGATGTGAGGCTCGAAGCCCCGATCCGCCCGGGCAAGGTGCTGTGCTCGGGCATCAACTACAAGGGCCATGCCGAGGAGAACCCGAACGCGAAGATGCCGACCGAGCCGTTCTTCTTCACCAAGCTGCCGACCTCCGTGGTCGGCCCCGACGTGCCGGTCGAAAAGCCTGTCAGGACCGAGCAGATGGACTACGAGGTGGAGTTCTCGGCCGTCATCGGCGAGCAACTGCACAAGGCCGATGAAGCCAAGGTGATGCCGGCGATCTTCGGCTACACGTTGCTCAACGACATTTCGGCGCGCGACGTGCAGTTCAAGGACAACCAGATCACCATCGGCAAGAACTTTGCCGGCTTTGCGCCGATCGGCCCTTGCATCGTCACATCAGATGCGATGCCGCATCCGGACAACGTCGCGCTGAAGACGCGGCTCAACGGCAAGACGCTCCAGGACGGCAGCACCTCGGACTGGCTGTTTTCATTGCCGTTGCTGATATCCTTCCTGTCGCAATATATCCCGCTCGAACCCGGCGACATTGTATCGACGGGAACGCCGGCTGGTGTCGGCATCTTCCAGAAGCCGCCGATCTTCATGAAGGCCGGCGATGTCGTCGAGATCGAAGCCGAGGGCATTGGCATTCTCAGAACGCCGATCGTTGCGGGATAGAAAATGGCGAGGGGGATCCGCATCGGGGTCATCGGCTGCGGCTTCTACGCACAGAACCACCTGCATGCGTGGAAAGACCTTGTCGGCGAAGGCGCCGTGCTTGCCGCGGTCTGTGATGTCGATCCAGGCAAGGCACAAGCAGCCGGTCGAACTTTCGGCGTTACTTCCTACACGGACGCCGCAACCATGCTCGCGAACGAGCGGCTCGATGCCGTCGACATCGTAACCCGCCACGACACGCACCGGGCGCTTTGCGAGTTGGCGATAGGCAAAGGCGTCGCCGCCATAGTGCAAAAGCCCTTTGCTCCAACCTGGGAGGATTGCGTCGCCATCGTCGACACAGCCGAAAAGGCTGGGGTGTGGCTGGCGGTGCATGAAAATTTCCGCTTCCAGACTCCAATGCGGCATGTGCGCCGCGTCATTGACAGTGGCGCCATCGGCAGGCCGAGTTGGGCCCGGATAATGTTTCGCACCGGCTTCGATGTTTATCGCACGCAACCTTATTTCTATGACGAGGAACGTTTGGCGATCGCCGATGTGGGCATCCACGTGCTCGACCTCGCACGTTTCTTCCTGGGCGAAGTCGAACGCATCTCCTGTGAAACGCAGCGCCGCAATCCCAAGGTGCGGGCCGAGGACACAGCCACGATGCTTCTGCGCCATCGCAGCGGCGCCGTCAGCGTCGTCGAGTGCACATATGAGGCGAGACGCGACCCCGATCCGTTCCCCGAAACGCTGGTGGAGATCGAAGGCGACAATGGGTCGATCATCGTTCTTCAGGGCTCGCGCATGCGGGTTACCAGCAATGGAGCAACGACCGAGGAAGACATTGGCTCTCCGCTGCGCTCATGGACCAGCGATCGCTGGCACGTCGCCCAGGAGGGCGCGTTCGTTGCCTGCCGCCATTTTCTCGGTTGTCTCCGGCGGGGTGTGCCCGCCGAGACCTCGGGAAGTGACAATCTCAGGACATACGCACTGGTTGACGCCGCATACCGCGCGGCAGAAGAACACCGGGCGATTGTTCCGGCGCAGCGGAAGGCAAGCGCCGCCGCCGTCTCAAGTGACCGGAGGGCGCTATGACATCGGGTCCGAACAAGGCGTCGAAAGGTGCAAAGGAAGGCTTGGACGCCACTGCCTTTGCGATCACCGTTGCGTTCGAATTGCTTGAAGGGGCATTCTCAGAATTCCATCGGCTGGTCGCCGAGAATGCAGCTCTTTCCGTAAAGCTGGAGCCGGACTGCCTGCGCTTCGATGTGCTGACACCAGCGGATGCGGCAAGTCCAAGGCAGGTCTTCCTCTATGAAATCTATAAGGATCGCGCGGCCTTCGATCTCCATCTTGGCTCGGAGCATTTCCGACAGTTCGATCAACGCTCGCGCGAACTCGTGATCAGAAAGACCGTGCTCGCCTATTCCGTGCAGGAAAACGCCAAGATCAGGGAACCGATGTGAGCGGGCAAGCCGCCACCCTCGACCTGTTCGGCACCGACGAGCCGGTTGCCGAGCGCCGGACGCTCACCGCCGGACCGCTGACCGCGATCCTCGAAGACGGCAATCTGCGTACGATCTCCTTCGCCGGCGTCGAAGTGGTGCGCGCGATAAACTACCTGGCGCGCGATGCCTCATGGGGAACCTACAAGGCCGAACTCACGAACCTCACGATAGAGCAAGACCAGGGGGCGTTCGAGGTCGCCTATGATGGGCTCTGCGCCGGGCCGCAGGGCAGCTTCTCCTATCGGATGAAAATAACAGGCAAAGCGTCCGGCGCGCTGACTTTGGAGGCGGAAGGGGTCGCGCTCAGCGACTTCCCGACCAATCGCACCGGTTTCGTCGTGCTGCATCCCTCGGAGGCCGCGGGCGGACGGCTGATTATCCGACATAGCGACGGGCGGATCGAGGAGACAGTCTTTCCCGATGCGATCAGCCCCGACCAGCCGGCCTTCGACATCAACGCGCTGACGCATGAGCCGGCACCCGGCATCACCTGCACCGTCGCCATGGAAGGCGATGCCTTCGAGATGGAAGACCAGCGCAACTGGACCGACGCCTCGTTCAAGACCTATGTGCGTCCATTGTCGAAGCCACGGCCCTATGTCATCGCCAAGCGAGCAAAAGACATCCAGCGCATCACGGTTTCCATCGAGACCAAGGCCTTGATGAGCCGACCTGAAATCGCCGGAACCGCCACCCTGACGCTTGGCGGGCCAGTCGGGCGGATGCCGTCCATGGCCTTGTTCGTCGATCCCGACGATCTGCCATCAGCGCTGGCTGGCGCGGCGCTGCTCGGTGCCGCGCAGGATGTCATCATTCGTTTCGACAGCGCACGCGGCCATGACGCGGATGTGTTGCGCAAGGCCGCCAGCCTTGCCGCCGCGACAGGCGCGCGCCTCGCGATCGAGGTAATCCTGGACGCCGTCGATCCCGGCATTGAAGCGAAGGCGGTTGCCGACGCGATCCGATCGTCGGAAATCAAACCTGGCGCCGTGCTGGTTTCGCCACGACGCGAGTTCAAGACACGATCCTCGAATTCGGTGCCTCCGGGCGAGCGGCCGATCAGCGAACTGGTGACTGCGCTCCGGGCGAGCGGGATCGCCGCCGCCATCGGCGCCGGCACGCCGTCGCTATTCACCGAGTTCAATCGCAATCCGCCGACGGGCGAGGCCGATTTCGTCTTCTTCGGCAACGCCGCCATCGTGCACGCGGCCGACGATCTGTCGGTCATGGAGACGCTGAGCGTCTATCCCTCCGTCATCGCCACGGCGCGACGCCTGTGCCCGGGAAAGCCGATCTGGCTCGGACCCTGCACGATCGGCATGCGCCACAATCCCTACGGACAGAGCGTGGCTCCAAATCCTGCCCGTGTGCGAATGCCCGCTGCAGGCGAGGACCCCCGGCACGGCGCGTTATTCGGAGCGGCTTTTGCTGTCGGCGTCGCGGCACAGGCTTCTGCAGCGGGCGTCGATCATCTTGCAATCGCGTCCCCGACTGGTTGGTTCGGCTTGCTCGGTCCGACGGGAATTCGTCGTCCTATCCAGGCGGTGCACGCTGAACTGGCGGCAGCAGCTGGAGCTGAGCGTTATCAGATTTCGGTCGACCACGCAGGCGTAGCCGCCATAGGATATCGTCGTGAGGACGATGTCCGTGTCCTTGCTGCAAATCTGACGCCGTCAGCGGTGAACCTCTCACTTCCATCAGGCGCACGGCCGGTTGCCATTATCGGCGAGACTGCCAACCGGATGACGACTGCTTTTCACGATAAACCCACCTTGGGACCATATCGGTCAATGGTTCTTCAATGCCAGTGATCAGGGGTGATGCCTATCGGGTAGACCTGAACCATTTTCGTTCATTGGGAAACGATTCTCTGGTCATTTTGCCGGTAGTCACAATGTTACAAAAAGGTTACTAAGCAATTGAAATTATTCATGTAAGAGAGGGTTCAACCCTCTTTCGAAGCACCAGCCAAATCTCAAAATCTCAGTATGCCGACTGCATCCAAGCCACTGACCGCCCCCGCAAGCAAATGTCATCTGGTGGCAATGGCATCATCGAGATGCGATGTGCCAATATCGGCATTGGCCCTGGTTGCCCGCTCACGATACAAGGTGGCGATTCCCACGGCAGTTGTCTTTCACGCTGGAGCCCATCATGACCATACTCACGCGCCGCGGGCTTTTGAAAACTGCGGCGATTGCCGGAGCGAGTGGGGTCGGGCTCTCCACTATAGGCAAGTTTGCCGGCTGGGCCGCTGCCAAGCCCGAGCCGGTGATACTGCAGACAGCCAGGATCCAGGCGAAGCTGATGGATGTCGGCCAGACCAGAAATGTGCTGACTTATGGCAACGCTGGGATGCCTCCAGTGCTCAGAATGAAAAAAGGCGAGCCCTTCGCCGCGCGCCTCGTCAACGCCATCGACGACCCGACGACGATCCATTGGCACGGCGTTCGCGTTCCAAACAAGATGGATGGCGTCCCATTTCTGGTCCAGCCCTATGTCTATACCGGCGATCATTTCGATTACGCCTTCACCCCGCCCGACGCCGGCACGTTCTGGTATCATCCGCATTGCAATACGCTGACCCAGATGGGCCACGGCCTGACAGGCGTGATCGTGGTCGAGAATCCGGGCGATCCCAAATTCGATTCCGAGGTCGTGATAAATCTGCGTGACTGGCGGCTCGGCGACGACGGTCAGTTCATCGACCAGTTCCGGCCGCGCGATGCCGCGAAAACCGGCACCTACGGCACGGTGCGCACCGCCAATTGGCAGGATCAGCCGCAATATGACGCGCCGGCCGGAGGGCTGGTGCGGCTCAGGGCCGCCATCACCGACGTCACGCGGATCTATGCCTTTCGTGTCGAGGGCGCCGAGGCGGCAGTCATAGCGCTTGACGGCAATCCCGTGCCGCAGCGCTTTGCACCCGATGCCTTGCTGCTTGGACCTGGCCAGCGCATCGAACTCGCCATACGCATGCCCGACGAAGAAGGGGCAATCGTGAGCCTGCGGGACGTCAGGGGCACCAGGCCCAAAGTGCTGGCGACATTGCGCGCGACGGGAAGCTCTCTCAAACGAGATATTCGCGACCTTCCACCGCTTGAGGTCAATCCGGTGCAAGAGGTGGATCTCACCGCGGCCAGGCATATTTCACTGGCGCTCAGCGCCACGGCGGAAAACATCCCGAGCGACAGTATCTGCGGTTCGCTCGGCTACAGCTTCTGGGCCATCAACAAGGTGCCGTGGTCTGGCGATACGCCGGATCCAACCGCGCCATTGGCAGAATTGAAGCTCGGCGGAAGCTATGTCATCGATATGGAAAACCTGACGCCGCAATCGCATCCGATGCATTTGCACGGCATGAGCTTCAAGGTGCTATCGTCCTCGACGCGCCAGGTTCAGCCGATGATTTCCGACACCTATCTCATGCAACCCAACGAAAAGGTTCAGCTCGGTTTCGTTGCCGACAATCCCGGCGACTGGCTGCTGCACTGCCATGTCATCGAGCACCAGAAATCGGGAATGACGAGCTATATCAGAGTGGTTTGAAGTCTCGCCCGGCCAGCAGCATTGGCTTCAAGGACTCAAGCGTTTGGGTGAGACGAGCGTTTGGGAATTGCATTGATCGGCGAGAAATTGCCGCCGTCGGCCTGTTTTGTTGGCAAACAGGGACCATTCCCTGCTATTGCCGCCTGCAAATCAAGAAGCATGGACGCCTGCGCATGACCAATGTCGCCCTGACCGGGCTTGCCCGCGATCTCGCCAAGCGCGCCAGTGAAGGCCGCCCGGTGCGCATCGGCGTCATCGGCTCGGGCGAAATGGGCACCGATCTGGTGACGCAAGGCATGCTGATGCCGGGCATTTCGATCTCGGCCATTTCGACGCGGCGACCGCACACTGCTCGCGACGCAATCCGCATCGCCTATGGCGACGAGGCGATGGCCGTCGAAGCGGACGCCGTTTCGAAAGTCACCGAAGCGATCGAGAACGGCAAGATCGCCATCACCTCGAACGAGATGCTGGTCACCAATCCGCTGATCGACGTCGTCATCGACGCCACGGGAAAACCTGGCGTCGCCGCCGATTTCGACCTGAAGGCGATGGAGCACGGCAAGCATCTGGTGATGATGAATGTCGAGGCCGACGTCACCATCGGCTGCTATTTGAAGCAGCAGGCCGACCGGCTCGGTGTCGTCTATTCGGTCGGCGCCGGCGACGAGCCGTCGAGCTGCATGGAACTGATCGAGTTCGCCGCGGCACTCGGCTACACCATCGTCTCGGCCGGCAAGGGCAAGAACAATCCGCTCAACCACGACGCCGTGCCCGACGATTATCGCGAGGAAGCGCTGCGCCGCAACATGAACCCGCGCATGCTGGTCGAGTTCGTCGACGGCTCGAAAACCATGGTCGAAATGTGCGCCATCGCCAACGCCACCGGGCTGGTGCCTGATATTGCCGGCATGCACGGCCCCAAGGCCGACCGCGACGAACTGGCCAAGGTGCTGATCCCGCGCGCCGATGGCGGCATCCTGTCGAGGAAGGGCGTCGTCGACTACACGATCGGCAAGGGCGTGGCGCCCGGCGTCTTCGTCATCGTCGAGGCGACGCATCCGCGTATCATCGAGCGCATGGATGATCTCCATATCGGCCACGGTCCCTATTACAGCTTCTTCCGGCCCTATCATTTGACCTCACTGGAAGTGCCGCTGACCGCCGCGCGCATCGCACTGTATGGCAAGGCGGACATGGTGCCGCTGCCGAAGCCGGTCGCGGAAGTCTGCGCGGTGGCCAAGCGCGACCTTGCCGCCGGAGAGACTTTCGACGCCATAGGCGAGACCTGCTACCGCTCCTGGACCATGACCGTCGAAGAAGCCCGCGCCAATCGCGCTGTGCCCGTTGGCCTGCTCGAAGGCGGCAAGGTGCTGAAACCGGTCAGGAAGGGTGAATTGCTGACGGCGGACAATGCCGCGCCTGACCGGACGACCAGGCTGTTCGCCTTGCGCCGGCTGCAGGATGAGATGCTGTATGGGGATTGACGCCGTCGAGAGCGGGAGCTGTCGGAGCTTTTGGCCTAGCGCGCTGGTATTGTCATGACAAATCTCTATATTGTAGTGACAACGAAAGCGGAGGCCGTCACATGAATCTTCAGATTAGGGACCCGCGCGCACGCCAATTGGCGCGAGAGCTTGCTGCCAAACGCAAGATTTCGATGACCGAGGCGGTCATCGAAGCGCTTGAATCCGAATTGAAGCGGGAAAGCGGGCGCATTCCACTGGCCGAGCGGCTGGCTCTTATTGCCAAAGACTTCAAGGCCAGAGCGGGCCAGGGCGGTCGGGCTGTGACGAGGGATGAGATCGATGAAATGTGGGGGCATTCCTGATGTTCGTAGACACCTCCGTGGTTGTCGCGATTCTTTCAGGAGAGGAGGATGCCGTCGAGTGGAGCAACCGCATCGAGGCAGCGCCCGCAAGGATAACTTCGGCGCTGGTGGTGCTTGAAGCGGCGATGCGGCTTTCAACGATGCTTGCCGTCCAGCCGGGTGTCGCCGGAGACGTGATAGACGCGTTTCTTCGCGAGGCTGAAATCGAAATCGTGCCGATCGACGCCGGCGACGCCAAGCTCGCGATCCAGGCGTTCTCAGACTACGGAAAGGGGCGCGGACTCCCCGCCCAGCTCAATCTTGCCGACTGTCTCTCTTATGCCTGCGCGAAAAACCGCAGCATGTCGTTGCTCTACAAGGGCAACGACTTTTCGCGGACCGATCTCGCTTAACCTACTTTCCCAGTTCAACCGACCTTAGCCGCGCTGCCTCAACAGCCTCTGTCAGCAGGTTTGCCAGCCGCTCCTCGCCCATCAGCACCGCAAGTGCCGCGGCCGTCGTGCCATTGGGGCTGGTCACCTGCTGGCGCAGCACGCCCGGTTCCTCGCTGCTTTCGGCGGCGAGCGAGGCGGCGCCATGGACCGTCTGCATGGCCAGCAGCTTGGCGGTCGCCGTCGGCAGCCCGGCCTTCTCGGCGGCCACGGTCAGCGCTTCGATGAAATGGAAGACGTAGGCCGGGCCGGATCCGGACACGGCCGTCACCGCATCCATCAGGCTTTCGTCGTCGATGTCGGCCACCTCGCCGCTCGCCGAAAGCAGGTCGGCGACGAAACGTTTGGTATCGTCCGAAACAAGCCTGTTGGAAAACACCACCATCATGCCCTTGCCGATCGCAGCAGGCGTGTTGGGCATGCAGCGGATGATCGGCGCGCGATTGCCCAGAATGGCCTCGAAAGTAGCGACCGGGGTTCCGGCGGCGATACTGACGAAGGTGGTGCGGCCGTCGTCAAAACGCTTGTAGGCGGCGGTCACGTCGCGGATCACTTGCGGTTTCACGGCAATGACGACAAGCGCCGGCACTGCATCCGCCGGAATGCCGCCGGCGTCCGCCGCCGCGCCGCAGCCGAGCGCTTCGGCGCGCTTGCGCAATTCGGCATTGGGTTCGACCACGAACACCGCCGCCGGTGCCAGCTTGCCGGACTTCAGCCAGCCAGACAGCATGGCGTAACCCATATTGCCGCAGCCGGCGAGAACAAGCCTGATCGTCATGGAAACCTCCGCTGGAGAATGATCCCGGAAACCGGATCCGGTTCCTGAAAGGAGCGGCTCTCCATAGACGCTCGCGAGGATGCGGGAAAGCCGGTAGTGGGTCAGTTTGAAATTCCGCCCCGATCACAATAGGCGCTTTCTCCTACGCTCTGTCTGGAAATAGGCGGAAGCGCATGCCATCTTCAAGCTATGACCGATAAGCACCCAAAGCGCCCGCGCGACCCGAACCAGTTGGCAAGGTCGATTGTCGATCTGGCGACAGGCGAGACCGAAGATAAGAAGCCGCTCGCCAGTGCCCGCAAGGGCGGCCTTAAGGGTGGCAAGGCTCGCGCGAAAACACTGACACCAGAGCAAAGGTCAGAAATTGCGACCGTTGCCGCACAAGCTCGCTGGAAAAAGGGCGGCTAGGCCGCCCCATCCTCTTCGTCCGAAGCCTTCCGCCATTCAACGTCCAGACTGAAATCAAGCTCTGCTTCAATCGGCTCTTCGTTGGGGTTGGACGCGGCCCAATGATCGAGATCAAAGCTAAGCTGCACCAATTCGCCAACCACATGCTCGCGGCGACGATTGGTGGAGCGAACCATCTGAGCCCGCGAAGCGTCTTCAATATCAATCCAGAAGAATAAGGTCTCTCCGCCCTGCGGTACGGGCAGCGAGTGATACGCGCGATATGGGCGTCCTGTCGTCCTATCAACGCGCATTTCTTCGCGAGCCGCTTGGCTAATCTGCTGCACAAGCAATTTCTTAGGGTCCGCAGGGGTCGGAAGAGTTACCCCATTTGCCAGTGCAAAATCCGCGATTTTAGAAGGGTCCATTTCCGTCTCTCCGGTCTTTACCCGGTAGAGAGCAATCAATTTTTGAAGTGTCTTTGGGCCGGCCATTGTTGATTTGTTCCTATGGTTCGATTGGATGGATATCGCCCCAACCATCCGTTTCGGCTGTTGGGATAACGTACTCACGAACACTCGCCAGATGTTGGCGGAACTTGTGGTATTGCTCAGTTCTTCGTTGAAGCTGACCAGCGACAATGCCGGGGTGGACTTTCATTGTTCGAGCAAAGCCAATGAGGTCACGCTCAGAAAAGTAAGGCGCCTTTCGCTTAATGAAGGCGTCCATCATTTTTGACGGAATACAAAACTCGGCGGCGGCAGCATTTGCGACCATCTCTTGCTGAGCTACCGTTGTTTCCAGCTCCACATGGACATCGCCACCAAGGTCAACGTCCAGCATTGCTCCACCGTTCATGCCGTCACGATTCTTGACGTGCTCTAACTCATGCCGCAGGACGAAAATGAAGTTGTCGATGCGGTCAAATCTGAGTGTCATTCCGACAACCGGAGATCGTTCGTTGAGCCAAAGGCATACACCGTCAATTTTGCCACCGGGCAGCCCTTCAACCACTACAAACCTAATACCGGCTTCAGCGAGGATGCGCGGAACACGCCGCATATGCTCAGGATGGCCCAAAAGGGGCTTTATGTTCGCGATGGCGGTTTCGACGGCTTTTGTCGAGTAGGTCCCGACCAGCATTCCTTCTGCAATGGACTTCACCCTGTAGAGCCAAGCCATTTGTGCTGGCGTTGCCTCAATACTGGTTTGAGTTTTCCGCGCGGCGTGCGGCATAATCTCGGCGTCCTCCAAGCGATTGACCCCAAAAAATCGGCGTAGTTCACGCTCAACATTTTCGGTATCGCGGATGCCTTCTGCTTGGATCCAGCCGCGCTCAATCATTTTTGCTACGGGAAGGTCTCCATATATTTTGGCGCGGTTTGCTCGCCCCGGATCGGGGCGGGCTTCAATCCTGGCTTTGGCTAGATCGTATTGGTGCTGAAGCTCTAGGAAGCGCTCGGCATCAACTGCAAAAACCTCTTCCAACGCGAGAGCCATCTCCGCGCTGACGCGGCTTTGCCCGGAAATCAATTTGTTGATGCTCGTTTCGCCCTTATCCAAAATGACGGCAAGCGAACGCTGCGACCAACCCCTTTCGTTCAAGAGCGCTTCAATCAATTGGCCCGGTGTCCTGTATTCCATGCTTTGCCCCTGTGCCCCCGCACTCTGATTCCGTCTTATAGGCCAACCCGCGCAAAATCGCAAACTGACCTTTATGCTTGACTATGCATCGGAAAAGCGTATTGTCGATCCATGAACAAGCTCGACACCGCGACCCGTTCCAAAATCCTCCACCTCTTGGTCGAGGGCCAATCGATCCGCGCCATCACCCGCGTCATGGGCATGAGCAAGAACACCGTCGCCAAACTCCTTTCGGATGCTGGCGCGGCGTGTGCGGCCTATCAGGACGAAGCCCTTCGCAACCTGACCAGCAAGCGCATTCAGGTAGACGAAATCTGGAGCTTCACCTATGCCAAGGAAAAGAACGTGCGGGCCGACAAGGCCGCCCCGGAATGTGCCGGCGATACCTGGACTTGGACGGCCATTGATGCCGACACCAAGCTTGTCATGTCTTGGCTGGTCGGCGGTCGCGATAGCGAATACGCGATGGCCTTCATTGACGATCTTTCGCGCCGCCTCGCCAATCGCGTCCAGCTGACCAGCGACGGCCACAGGGCTTACCTTGAAGCGGTGGAGGGCGCTTTCGGCGGCGACGTTGATTACGCCATGCTGGTCAAGATTTACGGCACGTCGCCGGACAGCGCCAAGGGCCGTTACAGCCCTGCCGAATGCACTGGTGCGCGGAAAGAACGGATCGAAGGCAACCCAGACATCAAGCATGTCAGCACGTCATTTGCCGAACGCCAAAACTTCACCATGCGGATGCATATGCGCCGCTTCACGCGCCTGACCAACGGCTTCTCAAAGAAGGTGGAAGCCCACGCCAACGCGGTCGCGCTCCACTTCATGTATTACAATTTCGTCCGCATCCATAAGACGTTGCGCGTTACGCCGGCTATGGCCGCTGGCGTTACTGACAAGCTTTGGGAAATCGCGGATATTGTGGCGCTTATCGAAGCGAAGGAAGCCGAAAGGCCGGCAACTCGCGGACCTTACAAGAAGCGGACCAATGATGTCTGAGAGTTCTAAAAAATGGGTGGCCTTAATGTCAAAGCTTGACAGGTCGCCATTGAAAGAACCCGTACCGTGCCCTTTCTGCGAGGCAACTCTCGCTGTTTATGATGTGCCAATCGGTAACAAAGGAAGGTTCGAGAGGTGGTTACACTGCCCTGAATGCAACCAAGGCACTCAAATTCTCTACCCCGAAAATTCAAACTGACCCACTACCGGAAAGCCCTTCGATTGGGGCGAATCAGGACTGGAGACGAACCGCGAGCGGCCGCAGCGACACTTGCCTGAGGCCAAGGACACCAAAGACGAAAAACATCCAGACCGGGTCGGCGCGGTGGAAGAAGAAGCTTTCGAGGAAGGCGTTCAACGCGGTGAACAGCACCACCATCATGAAGAAGTCGCTGAGATAGATGTTCTCCTTGCGCAGGGGAATGCGCATGTAGTCGCGCAGCGGCACGATGAGGAAAGTATAGACCGCCACGCACAGCGCCGGGATGCCCATCAGCACGGCGATGTCGAGATAGCCGTCATGGCCGTGCACGATGGTTCTGATGTCCCAGGGCCGGTCGAAGGGCTGGTCCTGGTTCAGGAGCAGCGGCGTGCCCCAGAAGCTCTCATAGCCATAACCGGTCCACGGTCGCTTCGCCAGCATGTCGCCGGCGAACTCCCACAGCGTCGTGCGTCCGGTGAAGGTCAGGTCCGGGAAATAGATCGACGCCAGATGTTTCACCGGCGGCAGGAAGACGATGCCGAGCGTTCCCACTGCCGTGGCGATGATCGCCAGACCAAACAGGATCGGTGTGCCGAGCCGCATGCCGATGAGGCTCGGCAAGACGACGATCAGGATTGAAAAGGGAACCAGTCCGGCGGTCGTCTTGGACCCCGTGTGGAACATGAAGAACATGGCCGCGCAAAAGATTGCCGCGCCCCATAGCCGCTGCCCGCGCCGATAGAGATACAGGCCGGCGAAGCTGAAGCAGGCCATGATCGGCCCTGCGATGTTCTTGTGGGTGAAGACGCCGCGCCACAGGCCGGCATGTTCGGGCTCCTGCGAATCGGCGGTGTGCAGGGCCTCGTGCGGAAAGACGATGAGCCCGATGTAGGACAGCCCCATGACGACGACGATGGTGAAGATGATGACTTTCGAGAACGCCTCGGCGTCGCGCGGAAGCGCCAGGATCGTCGCCATCGTCATGATGCCGATCAGCGTGAAGAAAGCAGCGCGCATCGCCGACGGCGGATCGGTCGCCATCACCACCGACAGCATGAAGAAACCCAGCATCAACAGCCAGGACGGGCTGAGCAGCGAACGCACCACGCGGGGGTCGGCGAATGTCATGAGCGAGAAGATCGAGATCGCGCCAAGCGAGCCGAAGCCGAGCTGGTTGACGATGTCGCCGCCGTCGCCGGTCAGTTCGGCGCCGGCCGGCTGGAAAGGCCGGAACGATACCAGGATGACGGTGAACAGCAGCGCGGCGATCGCCGTGGCGACGCCGTCGCGCGTGAAGGCAGCGCTGAGCGGCGCGCGCTCAGTTCTTCTCAGGCTGCCGGTACTGCTCATTGGCATATCCGAATTCGGCAAGCACGCGGCCCAGCGCTACATGGAGGGGATAAAGGGCAATCGCCAGCGATCGCGTCCGCGCCAGCCTGATCGCGCCGCGAAACGGCGAGGCGGCAAGCAGCGCCAGGCTCTTCAGGAAGACCTTGGCGCCGGCGAATGGCGTGCCGGCCCGCTTCTTTTTCTCGACCAGTGTCGAGATGACGCCGTTGCGCAGGCTGCGGGCACGGATCCAGTCGGCCTCGACGCGCCGGGCCGGCACGCTTTCCTTGACCCTCGCCTCGGCGCACCAGCCGAGCACGAAGCCTCTTTGCGCGGCGCGGCTCAGGAAATCGGAATCACCGCCGCCCATGAAGTTGAATTTCAGGTCGAGGAAGGGCGGGCCCATGGCGGTGAGCACGTTGCGACCCACCAGGAGATTGCCCGACGAATAGAGCGCGGGCACACGCCCGGTCTCCCGGTAGGGCGGCGCAAAGACCGGGTGCGTAGCCCATCTCGCATGCGCCGCCTCGGCAAAGTCGGGCACTTGCGGGCCGCCGACAATGTCGGCTCGAAGCGTCTCGGCCGCCTTGCACATCCGCTCCAGCCACTGCGGGTCGGCGATCTCGTCGTCGTCGATGACCAGGAGGTGCCTGAAAGCAGGAAAATGCAGGATCGCCGTCTGCCAGCCGGCATTGTAGGCGCTGCAATTGCCGCGCTCATGCGCGACGATCACCATGCCTGACATCTCGCCGCGCTCGAACAACGGCAGCGCCGCCCTGGCGCCCTCGCGCGCTTCCGCTTCATTCTCCATGACGATCACGGCGAAGCGTCTGCCGGTTTCCTGGACCTTGAGCGATGCCAGCGTCGCTAGCAGCTGTTGCGGCCGTTTGAAGGTCGGCAGCGTGACGACGGCTTCGACGGCCTCCACGGCAAGTTTCGGAGACCGCCCCGCGATCGATACCGAACCGTCCGATGGCGAAGGGATCATCCGTATCCAGCCCAGAAGTGAGTTTGGCCCTCGATAGCACCGCGATGATAACGTTTCGTTAATCACCTTTCGTGGACGGGCGGGCAAAACCCGTGGCCTTCAACCCTCGATTGTTGCCGCTTAATCAACGCTTCACCCCGCTTTGCTAGCTGCATCGGACAGGATAGGTGAGATGCATCTGCTGTTCGCCACATCGATCGTGCCCGACGGTGCTCTTGCCTCGGGCTACGAGATTGCCAACGCCGCGATCATCGCTGCTTTGCGGCGCGCCGGTGCGCGCGTCACCGTGATCGGCTTCACCTGGCCGGGCAAGCCGGCGAGCGATCCGCAAAACACCATCGTGCTCGGCGCCGTCGATGTCCGCACTGAAAGTGCATCATCGCTACAAAAGCTCGCCTGGGTTGCAAGGGCGATGCTTTCCGGCCTTACTTTCGCGTCGGTCAAGCTGCGCGTCGTTTCCGACAGCGAGGTCCGTGCCGCCATCGAGCGCGCCGGGCCCTTCGACGGCTATGTCCTGAATTCGGTGCAGTTCGCCGGCGCCTTCGAAAAACTCTTCGACGACCGGCCGTCGATCTTCGTCGCCCACAATGTCGAGCATAGTTCGGCTGAGGAGAACGCTGCGGCCGCGGGCAGTATTTTCCAGCGCCTGTTGTTTCGCCGCGAAGCGAAGCTGCTCGAGACGGTGGAAGAACGGCTCTGCCGCCGCGCGCGCTTCGTCTTCACCCTGGCTGAGGAAGATCGCGCGGCACTCGGCGTCGCTTCCGACGACCGCTCGGCAGTGCTGCCTCTGGTGACGTTCAGTGAGGCGCCGAAGCAAAGGGGCAAGCGCCGCATCGACTGCGACGCGGCGCTGATCGGCACCTGGACCTGGCAGCCGAACCGCATTGGCCTGGACTGGTTCCTGAAAAAAGTAGTGCCGCATCTCAAACCCGATTTTCGGATCAGGATCGCCGGCAATATGCCGTCGGGCGTCACCTCGAAACATCCGGGCGTCGAATTCGTCGGCCGTGTGCCCGACGCGCAGGCTTTCGTGCGCGCCGCCGCTGTCATCCCGCTGATCAGCACGGCCGGTAGCGGCGTCCAGCTCAAGACCATCGAGACCTTCGAGCTCGGCCTGCCTTCCGTCGCCACCAGCCATTCGCTGCGCGGCATCGACCATCGTCCGGACAATTGCGTCGTCACCGACGATCCGCTTGCCTTTGCCGCCGCGCTCGAAGCCGCGGCCGCCGACGTCAGGGATGTCGATGGCAGCGCCTTCCATCGCCGGCAGGTGAAAGCGCTCGATGCCGCGATCAGGCTTGGCCTGGAGAAGCTCAACCCCGTCAGGCAGGAGGCGTTTGCGTGAACATGCATTCTGCCCAGACCGCCTTTGGGGTCGACAGTTTGAAGACGATCCTGGGCATATCGGTGCTCGCCATCCGTTGGGACGAGGCGGTCGCCCTGCTGACACGGTTGATCGCGGAGCGGCGCTTCACCAAGGTAAGCTTTCTCAATGCCCACAACGCCAACATCGCCAGTGTGGATCCGGTCTTTGCCGAAGCGCTCGACGATTTTCTGATCCTGCCCGACGGCGTCGGCGTCGACATGGCGGCGAAACTGCTCTACGGCGCGCCGTTTCCCGACAATCTCAACGGCACCGATTTCGTCCCGGCTTTTTTGCAGGCATCCACCAGGCCGCTCACCGTGGGACTGCTCGGCGCCACGCGCGTCAATGCCGAGGCTGCATCGACAAAACTAGCCGCGCTGGCGGTGCAGCACAGATTCGTCGTCATTCACGATGGCTATTTCCCGCCAGCCGAAGAGCCGGCGATCATTGATCGGATCGCCAGATTGCATCCGGACGTTCTGCTCGTCGCCATGGGCGTGCCGCGCCAGGAATTGTGGATCGCCCGCCACATCGATGCGCGCCATTGCACATTGCCGATCGCCGTCGGCGCGCTGCTCGATTTCCTCAGCGGCACGGTGCCGCGGGCGCCGCTATGGATGCGCCGGCTCAGGCTCGAATGGCTGTTTCGGCTGTGGATCGAACCGGGTCGCCTCTGGCGCCGCTACGTCGTCGGCAACCCTGTGTTCCTGTTGCGCGTCATTCGTCAGAAATTGTTTGGCAAGCCCGAACCTGCCGGAGCAAGCCCCGGAGCAGGCCATTGAACAACAGGTTCGTGCCCGGCGCCGACATCGAGCCCGATCTCCTTCGCCAGATCCCAGCGGCGGCGGTGGTGACGGCCAGCTACGCGCCGGACTTCGAACGTTGCCGCCTGTTGTGCGAGACCCTCGACCGCCACGTCTCCGGCGTGGCGCAGCATTACATCCTTGTCGAGCATCGCGACGTGGCGCTGTTTCGCCAGCTGGAGAACAGCCGCCGGACCATTGTGGACGAGCGGGAACTCCTGCCGCGCTGGCTGCGCGCGTTCGACGATCCACTCAGCCTGTTTCGCCGGCGCATCTGGCTCAGCCCAAGGACGATGCCGCTGCGCGGCTGGCATGTGCAGCAGCTTCGCCGCATCGCGATAGCGGCGCATGCGCGCGAGGACGTGCTGATCTTCTGCGACTCCGACGTGGCCTTCCTCAAGCCTTTCGACACAAACGCCTTCTGGCGCGATGGCAAGGTGCGCCTGTTCCGCCGTGACGAGGCGCTTTCCAGCGAAGGCCATGAGGAGCATCGCATCTGGTCGCGTAATGCAGGCTTGGCGCTCGGCATCGAGGCATCCTCGACGCACGACTATATCTCGACGCTGATCGCTTGGCGCCGCGAAACCGTGACGGCCATGTGCGCCCGCATCGAGAAGGTGCATGCGCGCGGCTGGGTCGAGGTCGTCGGTTCGGCGCGCAAATTTTCCGAATGCATGATCTACGGCCGCTATGTCGACGACGTGCTCGACGGCGCCGGCCATTTCCACGGTTCGGAGGAATTCTGCCGCGTCCACTGGACAGGCGAAGCGCTGTCGGATGACGAGTTCCGCCGCTTCGTCGCCGCCATGGCGCCGGAACAGGTGGCCATCGGCATGCAGTCCTTCATCGGCACCGACATCGGCCGCATCCGCCGCCTGATCGGGCTCGATTAGGCCTTGGGTCAAATCCGATCACCTGAAAGACGGGGTTGATCCGTTGGCGACCTTCGTTCCCCGTACTGCATATGACCGCTTAGCGCCTCATCTCGGTCAGGCGCGTGTCGCTCACGGACGAACGCGGATGATCGTCTTCCCCGAGCGCCGCTCGGTCGGGTTGAAGGCGGAAACGGCATCGTCGAGGGTGGAGATGTTGCTGATGTTCGTCCGCAGTCGTCCGTCCCGCACCCGCTGGACGATCTCATTCAGTTGTGAACGATCGGACTCGACAACGAAGTCGATCGCTAGGCCATTGGCGGGCCGCGCGTCGGGCGGCCCGACGACGGTCACCAGTGTCCCTCCGGCTCGAATCAGGCCCGAGGACCGTTTCTGGATGTCGCCGCCGATGACATCGAACACCAGATCGACGCCGCCAACGTCTTCCAGTGCGTCGTTCTCGAGGTCGACGAACTCGTTCGCGCCGAAGTCGAGCGCCTTCAGACGGTCGGCAGCGCGTCCGGTGCCAATGACATAGGCGCCGGCCTGTCGTGCGAGTTGCGTCACCATCGACCCGACCGCGCCGGCCGCACCATGCGCGAGGACGCTCTGCCCGGCCTGAAGGCGGCCATGGTCGAACAGACCCTGCCACGCAGTGAGGCCCGAGATCGGCAAACTAGCGCCTACCGCGAAGTCGACGTCGCCCGGCAGCGGCGCGAGGTTACGTGCCTCGACGACCACATACTCCGCCAGGGTGCCGTCGCGATACCAATCGGTGAGGCCGAACACCCGCTGACCCACCGACAGTCCCGTCGTACCGTAGCCGAGGGCGGTGACCACTCCGGCCAGCTCGTGCCCGGGGATCGATGGCGTCCGGTCACGGTCGACGCGATCGGTCCAGGTCGAGGGCCACGTCAGCTCGGTCGGGACGAATCCCGACGCATGAACCTGAACGACGACGTCGTTTATCGCTGCCTGTGGCTCGGGGCGCTCCGCCAGCTTCATCCCGGCCGTTCCCGCAGCCTGATCCGTTACTGCGATTGCCTTCATCGGAGTTGTCTCCTTGGTCATCTGTCACGTGGCGTGGTCGGTACATATGTCCGGCTCTGGTCATGAAACAGGACCAAGATTGGCGGGAATGATGGTACCATCGCGCCATGACCACTGTGTCCATCCATCTCGACCGCGCCGCAAGGATGCCGCTGGCGACGCAGATCTACCGGGCGGTCCGGGACGCCATCGAGACGGGGCGGCTAGACCCGGGAGCAAAGCTTCCTTCCTGGCGTGACATGGCTGCTCAGCTCGGCGTCTCGCGCGGCACCGTACGCGTCGCGTACCAGCGCCTCATCGACGAGCAGTTCGCGGTCGGCGCGGGGGCGGCGGGCACTCGCGTCGCTGAGGGCCCGTCGCCTTCATCGGCGCCCCTGTGGCCGCCAGACGTGCCGCCCCTGCCGGAGCTGTTCCATACTTATGGAACGCCGCCTCTGCCCTTCCAGATGGGCGTACCTTCGCAAGACGCCTTTCCGTTCAAGCTGTGGTCGCGCGTCTTCGCGCGAGCGGCGCGGCGGGCAGCGGCCTTGCCGGTCAGCTATCCCGATCCCCGGGGTGATCCGCAGCTGCGAAAGGAGATCGCGGCCTATGTCGGGATCGCGCGGGGTCTTCGGTGTAGTCCCGCCCAGGTGTTCATCGCGGCAGGCTATTCCGGGGCGATCGGTCTGGCGGTGCGCGCTTTGCAGGTCGAGGGATCGCGAGCCTTGATCGAGGATCCGAGCTTCCCGATCACACGCAAAGCGCTCGATCTGGCCAGCATCACCGTGACGGCCGTTCCGGTCGACGCTGAAGGCTTGGATGTCGCTTCCGGCGTCCGGAGGGCTCAGGACGCAGCGCTGGCGATCGTCACGCCAGGGCAACATGCGCCGCTCGGGATGACGATGTCGCTGAGCCGCAGGCTAGCGTTGCTCGCTTGGGCTCGGCGGAGCGACGCCTGGATCATCGAGGACGATTATCTGAGCGAGCTGCAGCTGACCGGCCGGGCGGCTCCAGCGCTCGCTTCGCTCGATCACGGTGGACGGGTCCTCCATATTGGCAGCTTCAGCAAGACGATCAGCCCAGTTCTGCGCCTTGGGTTCGTCGTTGCGCCTATCGAACTGACTGGCCGGTTCGGTGACGTATGCGCCTGTCTGGCGCCGGCTCCGGCCCTGGCGCTCCAAGGCTCGGTGGCCGAGTTCCTGCGCGAGGGGCACTATATTCGGCATTTGCGGCGCATGAAGCGCCTCTACGCGTCTCGGCGGCAGGCCCTGCTCGAGGGCCTCGCACAGGTCGGGTCGGAGTCGCTGAAAGTCGAAGCCACCGCCGGCTTGGCGGTCATTGTCTCGACAAAAGCCTCTCTGTCGGACGTAGAGATCGCCCGCCGCGCCCGCTCGTTCGGCTTGGCTCCGTCGCCACTCTCTCAATGGTGCGTCCGATCACAGCCGTGGCAGGGGCTCCTGCTCGGCGTGACCAACTTGGATACACGTCGGCTTGCACAGTATTGCCGACAGCTTGCGGAAGCGGCGGCGCAATAGCGCCACTTGCGCTCAGCGATCCTTGAAGGGGACACGGCCTTGTCCACAAGCCACCTATAGCAGTCATTCCGCCGGAACAGTCAAAAGGACCGTTAGGCCGAGCTTCAGAACCTTGGTCCGCCGGGCTGAACGTCCGCAATGTTTCTTCAAACGCCAAAGCCGACCATCTGCAGTCTGCCCAACTCAGTCAGTCCGCCGCGAAAGTGTCTATGATGGCTCGTGGCGTTCCTTGCCCGTTCCGATGGACAACAGGTGCGACAACACTCCACCCATCCCGGCCATTGGCGGCAGCCCGCTAGCTGAATTTTACCCTAGATCGCCTTCGCCGGTCTGCGCATCGCCGAATAGGTCAGCAGCATGGAGGCGAGATAGAGCAGCAGGAAGACGATGTTGAGCGACAGCACCAGATTGGGCGTGTCGGCAATCGTGGTCAGCACATAGGTCAAAAGCACTGCCTTCAGCCCGGCAAGCAGGCCGAGGTTGAGCGCCCTGACCGCTGTCTGGCCGCGTGCGAACAGAAGCTCGGCCTGGTATTCGACCAGATTGCGCAATCCCGGCACCAAGATCGCCAGCGCCACCAGGGGGGCCGCCTCCGCGACATTCTTGCCCAGTGCGTTGGGGAAGAAATGCAGCACGATGCCGAGCGCCGCCAGCGCCAGCGTCGAGACCAGGAAGACGCCGCCTTCGATGCCGCTCTTGACCGCGAGGCGCGACAGCATTTCCGGCGCCCGCATCATGCGCTGCGCCAGCATCATCGAGAAGGTGCGGATCGGAATCGCCGTCAGGTCGACCAACCGCATGATGATGGCATAGATGCCGGCCAGATGC
Source organism: Mesorhizobium sanjuanii (assembly GCF_002529485.1). Taxonomy (NCBI): domain Bacteria; kingdom Pseudomonadati; phylum Pseudomonadota; class Alphaproteobacteria; order Hyphomicrobiales; family Phyllobacteriaceae; genus Mesorhizobium; species Mesorhizobium sanjuanii. The sequence goes on along the minus strand of NZ_NWQG01000155.1, from coordinate 4,865 downwards.
GGCCCGCCGATCGCCAGCACCAGCAACTTGTCGAATTCCATCTGCAGGTAGAACAGCACCTCGGCGCCGGCCACATAGATGGAATCGGCGAGCCGCCTGAGATAAAGTTCCAGCCTGAGCCGCAGCCTCTGGCGCGGATAGAAGAATCCGAAAGCGACGAGCAGCGAGGCGGCATTGGCGCCGATATAATACCAGGACCAGACACCTATGGTCCGCTGCGCTGCGAGCATGAACAGCACGGCGCCGACCGCTCGCAGGGCTGTCGCCAGGATCGTCAGCAAGGCGGCGCGGCCGAATTTGCCGAGGCCGTTGTTGACGATCAGCGCCACTTCGACCGGCCGCCACAGAAGTGCTTCGGCAAACACGATCGCCGCGAAGACCGACAGCGGCACGGTGCCGGCAAAGAAGATCAGGTAGACGCCGTAGGAGGCTGCGGCCAGCAGCGGCAGCGATATGACGCCAAGCAGCAGGAAGCCGGCGGTGAAGGTGCCGATGAGGTTGGGGCGAATGGTGGCGGTGCGATAGAGCGCCGAGATAAAGCCGAAGGCCAGGATGCGCGACAGCATCACGCCGGCCGCCGAGGCGGTGGCGAACATGCCGAACTCGGCGATGGACAGCGTGTTGGCCAGCGCGATGAAATAGGCCAGCGAAAACACCAGCCGCCCGCCCGCGCCGCTGATCGCCGAGAGATAGTCGCGAACCAGCCCCCGTCGTTCGGTCACAAAAGCGCCGATCCGGGCGAGGGGCCGCCTTTGCGGTATGTCACTGGTCTCGGTCATGCGTCGCAAAAGCATAGATTGCAAAGCTTAACGTGCCGTTCGGCAGCCTCTGGATGTGTCAAGAATATGCACAACCTTTGCGAGAAATTTCATCCTCTGCCTTTCGAAATTAACCTTTTGTTTCCTATGCCAGTTTAGCGTGGCTTAACGATTTGCAGCCGCTCCCAAGCCGCCAAGGGCAAGCTCCGAGACAATGGTCGACAGGGAAAACCGTGAGGATTGGAGGCGCGAGCGCTCCCTGCTGGCGCTCGGCCGGGCCGTGCGCGGCGAGGACGACGCTTCGCTGGTCTCGATCGGCGATCGTGCGGACCCGTCATGGCGCGAGGACGCCGCGACACGCCATCAGCTCGCCCGCTCGCGCCGCGAGGCGCGACTGAACCCTTTGCTGGCCGCCGAGACGGCACAATTCGAGGCCGATCCCATTTCGGCTGCCGAGACGCCGCATGACGCCGACGAGGCTGCCGGAGATAGCTATACATACAACCGGCGGCCGGCCCCTGCCGCTCCCGAGCCTCGATATGCGAGTGAAGAGCAACCACCTTCACGCGACGAAACCGTCAGGGGCGGCTACACTCAAGCCCGGCAGCCGGAACCGCCGGCCGAGGCGCCCCCCGTTGCCGCATCCGAGCCTCGATACGCGACTGAGGAACAACCGCCTTCACGCGACCAAGCCGTCAGAGGCGGCGGCCACACTCAAGCCTGGCAGCCGGAACGACCGGTCACCGCGGATGTTTCCCAGGCCCGCCGTCCGCCTGCCGCTCCCGAGCCTCGATATGCGAGCAAGGAGCAACGGCCTTCCCGAGAGGATGCCGACGCATGGAAGCCGCTGATCGATCCGATGCAGGTCGTACGCGGCATTGCCCGGTCGAAGATGCTGATCGTTGCCATGACGGTACTGGGCGCCGCGCTTGGCGTCGCGGTCGCGCTCTCGACACCGAAGAAATACGAAGCCACCACCGAACTGATCGTCGACCCGCGCGACCTGAAGCTCACCGACCGCGACCTCACCCAATCGGTGGTCGCGTCCGACGCGACGCTGGCCATCGTCGAAAACCAGGTTCGCGTGCTTACCTCCGGCACGGTTCTCAACAAGGTTGTCGACAAGCTCAATCTCGTCAACGACCCGGAGTTCAATGGGCAAGAATCCGGCGGCCTGGGCGTCATGTCGTTGATCCGGTCTATCCTGGCGCGCAATGACGGGCCGGGCGCCGCCGACGAAGTCCGCCGCCGGGCGCTGGCGGTCAGCAATCTGGCCGAAAGCCTTTCGGTCGAGCGCGGCGGCAAGACCTTCGTCATCTCCGTCAGCGCCACCACGCAAAATGGCGAGAAGTCGGCCCTCATCGCCAACACGATGACGGATGTCTTCCTGCAGACCTTCGGCCAGATCCAGTCCGAAACCGCCGGCCGCGCGACCGACGAGCTGACGGCCAGGCTCGATGAACTGCGCAAGGGCGTGGAAACGGCCGAGCGCAAGGTCGAGGATTTCAGGGCGACGCACGATCTGGTCGACGCGCAAGGCCATTTGATCAGCGACGACGAGATGCTCAAGCTCAACGAGCAGCTTTCCATCGCCCGCGCCCGCACGCTGGAACTCAATGCTCGTGCGGCGTCCGCGCGTTCGACCGACGTGAACTCGGTTCTGAGCGGCACCTTGCCCGAGGAGATCAACTCCAACACGATGAGCGAACTGCGCTCGCAATATGCGACGCTCAAACAGGAGGCCGATCGCGCCGCGATCCGGCTCGGGCCGCGCCACCCCGAACTCCAGGCGCTCAGTGCCCAGCTTGCCGGGTCGCGCGACCGCATCGCCGCCGAACTGCGCCGCATCGCTTCCTCGCTGCAGGTCGACCTGAAGCGCGCTGTGCAGCTCGAGCAGGATCTCGCCTCCCGCCTGGCGCAGTTGAAGGTCCGCAGCGGCGACGTCAACAGCGACCTGGTCTCCTTGCGCGAACTCGAGCGCGAAGCCGCCGCCAAGCGCTCCGTCTATGAACAATACCTTCTGCGCGCCAAGGAAACCGGCGAGCAGAAGGACATCAACACCGCCAACATCAACGTGATCTCCAAGGCCTTTGCTCCGCTCGAACCGAACGGCCCCTCGCGCGCCGTGATGGTGCTGGCTGGGTTGCTGGGAGGGCTTGCCTCCGGTATCGGTCTCGGCGCTATGCGCGGCGCCTATGAGAGCCTGCGCGAAACCGCCAATTCGCGCTCGCGCCGCAGGGCCGACGAGCGCCCGACACACTTTGAGGACAAGGCATACCAGGCCGCGCCCCCGACAGTCCCGCCGGCCGAGGCCGTTGGCACGCAACGTTCGGGTCCGGTCGGCGCGTTGCTGTCGGCGGTGCGCAAGATTATGCCCGGTAAGGCGGCAAGCGAAAAAGGGACATCAAGCGAACAAACTGCGCGTTCCAGGAATCCCATCTCCCCCGCTGTCGCCGAGAGCGAGAAGCCAATGGAGGAACATCCCGTCTATCCGTCCCCCTACTACCCGCCCGAGACGGCGTCTGCAGGTCACCCGCAGCCCCAACAAGGCGCCTATGCTCCGTATCCGCAGCCGCCTCTACCCCATCAGATGATGCAGCAGCAGGCCGTCTATCCGGCCCCGCCCATGCAACCATACCCCTCTGCGCAACAGCCGGTGGGCTATCCCTGGCAGATGCAGCCGCCGCCAGCCGGCTACTATCCCTATCCGCCGGCTATGATGCCTTATCCGGGGCAGGGGCCTTATCCGCAGCAGCCCGCGCCGCCAGCCTATCCTCAGGCCCCGCTGGAGGAGACCCGTCACGCTTCGGACGCCGATGAACAGCAAAGCTCGGTCGACGAAATCCGCGCCAGCCTGCGTGAATTCCGCGAAGCGGTTCGCGAACTCACCGAGAACCGCTCGCGCCGCCGCTATTTCTGAACCCTGAATAAACACCGCCGGTTTCGAGTTAGCGGCATCAGACGGCGCTTTGGCGGGATTGCCCGGTCGATTTTTCGTGAAAATGCCGCGCTGCATGGTACCCAGAAGCTTGCCCTCGGACCGCGAGAGCAAGCAGGGCAACGACCTGCATGGGACAAGATCCGAAGCGCGCCGCATGAATCCTTTTAGACGCGACGTGCTTTGGGCGGAACGGTGTTGAAGGTGGTTCATGGCAGAAGTGATTGACGGCAAAAGCGTTGCCGCGGATGTGGTGCGGCGGGTCAAGGAGTTGACCGCCGAACTGGTGGCAAAGGGCACGCGCCAGCCCGGTCTCGCCGTGGTCATCGTCGGCGAGGATCCGGCTAGCCAGGTCTACGTCGCCTCCAAATCCCGCACCGCCAAGGAATGCGGCTTTCATTCGCTCCAGCACACGCTGCCGGCCGACACCTCCGAGCAGGAATTGCTTGCTGTCATCGGCGAACTCAACGCCGATCCGGCCATCAACGGCATCCTGGTACAGCTGCCGCTTCCCCGCCATGTCGACGCCGGCAAGGTCATCCAGACCATCGCACCGGAAAAGGACGTCGACGGCTTCCATTTCATCAATGTCGGCAAGCTCGGCACCGGCGAACTCGTGACCGCCTTTGTTCCCTGCACGCCGGCCGGCTCGATGCTGCTGATCGAACGGGTTCGCGGCAAGGATCTGTCCGGGCTCAACGCCGTCGTCGTCGGCCGCTCCAACATCGTCGGCAAGCCGATGGCCAACCTTCTGCTTGCCGCCAACTGCACCGTCACCATCGCGCACAGCCGTACCAGGGATTTGCCGGCGCTCGCCCGCACCGCCGACATCCTGGTGGCCGCTGTTGGGCGCCCGGAAATGGTCAAGGGCGACTGGGTCAAGCCGGGCGCCACCGTCATCGATGTCGGTATCAACCGCATCGCGGCGCCCGAAAGAGGTGAGGGCAAGACCCGCCTCGTCGGCGACGTCGCCTATGCCGAGGCGGCGAAGACAGCCGGCGCCATCACGCCAGTGCCGGGCGGCGTCGGGCCGATGACCATTGCCATGCTGATGGCCAACACGCTAGCTTCCGCCTATCTCGCGGCCGGATTGAAACGGCCGTCGTTCTAGTTCATCGGGTCCGAACCCTGGAAAGTCGCAGCTTTGCCGAATCTCACCGCTCCTGTTG
>NZ_NWQG01000154.1:0-6783 GCF_002529485.1 Mesorhizobium sanjuanii | reverse complement strand
GAGTTACCCAGCTTGGCGTATCTTTGCATCTCACTTCTGAGTGAAACTACCTTGTCAGCCGCTTATACGTCATCCGATGCGGGTTGACCGCTTCCGGCCCGAGGCGGCGGATCTTGTCCTGCTCGTAATCCTCGAAATTGCCCTCGAACCATTCGACATGGCTGTCGCCTTCGAAGGCGAGGATGTGCGTCGCCAGACGGTCGAGGAACATGCGATCGTGCGAGATGATGACGGCGCAGCCGCCGAAGTTTTCCAGCGCATCTTCGAGTGCGGCAAGCGTTTCCGTATCGAGATCGTTGGTCGGTTCGTCAAGCAGCAGCACATTGCCGCCGGTCTTCAGCATCTTGGCCAGGTGCACGCGGTTGCGCTGGCCGCCGGAGAGGTTGCCAACCTTCTGCTGCTGGTCGCCGCCACGGAAGTTGAACGACGCGCAGTAGGCGCGCGTGTTGGCCTCGAACTTGCCGAGCTTGACCACTTCCGCGCCGCCTGAAATCTCTTCCCACACCGTCTTTGACGGATCGAGTGCGTCGCGGCTCTGGTCGACGTAACCGAGCTTCACCGTCTCGCCGACGCGGATCGTGCCTGCATCCGGCTTCTCCTGGCCGGTGATCATGCGAAACAGCGTCGTCTTGCCGGCGCCGTTCGGGCCGATGACGCCGACGATGCCACCGGGCGGCAGCTTGAACGACAGCCCTTCGATCAGCAGCGTATCGCCAAAGCCCTTCGACAGGCCCTCGACCTCGATCACCACATTGCCGAGCCGCTCGCCATGCGGAATGACGATCTGCGTGTCGCTCGGACGCCGCTTGTCGGCCGCATCCAAGAGATCCTGGAACGCCTGGATACGCGCTTTCGACTTGGTCTGCCGAGCTTTCGGGCTGGACTGGATCCACTCGCGCTCGCGGCCGATGGCGCGCTGGCGGGCGTCGTCTTCGCGGCCCTCCTGCTTGAGGCGCTTGGCCTTGGCTTCGAGATATTTGGTGTAATTGCCCTCATAGGGAATGCCGCGGCCACGGTCGAGCTCGAGAATCCATCCCGTGACATTGTCGAGGAAGTAGCGATCGTGGGTGATGATCATCACCGCGCCCGGATAGGCGCGCAGATGCTTTTCCAGCCATGCCGTCGTTTCGGCGTCGAGATGGTTGGTCGGCTCGTCGAGCAGGAGAAGGTCTGGCTGGCGCAGCAGGAGCTGGCAGAGCGCGACGCGGCGGCGCTCGCCGCCCGACAGCTTGGTAACCTCGGAATCCTTGGGCGGACAACCCAGCGCCTCCATGGCCATCTCGACCTGCTGTTCGAGATCCCACAGGTTCAGCCGGTCCATCTCGTCCTGCAGCTTGGCCGACTCGTCGGCTGTCTCATCGGAATAATTCATCATCAATTCATTGTAGCGCTCGATGATGGCGGTCTTGGCGGCGACGCCTTCCATGACGTTCTCGAACACGGTCTTCTTGGGATCGAGCGCCGGCTCCTGCGCCAGGTAGCCGACGGTGGCACCCTCGGCCAGCCACGCCTCGCCGTTCCACTCCTTGTCGATGCCGGCCATGATCTTGAGGATCGTCGACTTGCCGGCGCCGTTGGGGCCGAGGATGCCGATCTTGGCATCGGGATAGAAGGACAGATGGATGTTCTCGAGCACCTTCTTGGTGCCATAGGCCTTGTTGAGGCCGGCCATGTGATAGATGAACTGGCGTGCCACGCGCGCTTTCCCTGAAAAGTCGACTGGAATGTCGGATTGAATGGAAGTTGGCCGCTATGTAGGCGATGCGGCGGCGAACGGCAAACTGTTTTGGCGCTTCGATCCCGACTTCGGGCCGCAAGCATTCGCCGAGGCGACGACGTTTTCGGTCCGTCGCACAGCCCCACGCAAGCACTGGTTAACCATTCCGCGTCAAAACGGTGTCGGGTGGGGAAATCGCCGCAAGCCGCGATTTCCGCAGAGGGATCGGATCGAAGGCGTTGCTGAACAGTTTCCTGCTCCTTGCCGAAGCGGCGCTTTATTTCGGCGCCATGACCACGCTTTTCCGGTTCAGGCACCGCATCGGCCTCGGCGTGTTCGTCTGCGCGCTCGGCGTCATGCATTTTCTGGAAACATACCTCGCCAGCGTGTTCTACGTCGCGCTGCCCTTCGGCATGGTTTCGCCGGGTTCGGCGGTGCTGTTTTCCGGCAAGCTGGTGATGCTTCTCCTGCTGTACATCAAGGAGGACGCGGCGACCGTCCGCCAGCCGATCTATGGCCTGTTGCTCGGCAATGCCCTGATGATCGGGCTGGTGCTGATCCTGCGCATGCATGCGATCTCCCCGCTTCCCGGTGGCAACCTTCCCGACATCGGCTTCATCGACCAGATGGGTTGGCTGATGGTGTGGGGCACGACGCTGCTGTTCATCGACGCCATCCTGATCATCCTGCTTTATGAAAAGCTCGGACGTTATCTGCGCAAGGCGCTGTTTACCCGCATCCTGGTCTGCGTCGCTTGCGTGCTGACCTTCGACCAGGCGGGATTTTTCACCGCGCTGCATTTCGTCACCGGCGCGCCGATCGCGGTCTTCTTCGGCGGCTGGTTCGCCAAGATGGTGGCAGCCCTCGCCTTCGCCACCATGCTTGTCGCCTATCTCAAATGGTTCGAGGCGCGGCAGGTCCCAGCACCACGCGGCCTCTCCGATATTTTCGACACGCTGACCTATCGCGAGCGCTATGAGGCGCTGGTCCAGCATGTCGGCCGCGACGGCCTTACCGGCCTGCTGCACAGGGGCCGCTTCGACAGCGACGGCGAAGCCGCCGTTGCCGCCAGCCTGCGGACGGCCAAGCCGCTCAGCCTCCTGATCATCGATGTCGACCATTTCAAATCGATCAACGACCGCTTCGGTCACGCCGAGGGCGACAAGGTGTTGAAATCCGTCGCGGCCCTGCTTGGCGAGATCGCTAGCCCCGAGGACCAGGTGTTCAGGATCGGCGGCGAGGAATTCGCAATCCTTTGCTCGCGTCCGCATTCGCTCGCCAGGCTGCTTGGCGAAAGCATAAGGCATGCGGTCAAGGCATCCGCGGCCACCAGCCGGTTCGATATCACTGTCAGCGCCGGCATTTCCACCGTCAGCGAATCGACCCGTTGCCTTGCCGACCTGTTCGCGCTGGCCGACCAGCGTCTCTACAAGGCCAAATCGACCGGGCGCGACCGCACCATCGGCGAACCGGGCGGCCACGAGGCCGACAGCCTCAACGCGTGGACCAAGGCAGGGCGCGACGCCGGCGCATAGCTCCGGGCTGCCTGCTTTGCCTGCCTGTTATTGGAACCCCACGGAATCGATGACGCCCTTCGGGCAACCGGCATTGTTCGTCGGTGCGGCAGCCTGCATCAGCTCGCCAACGGTACTGTTCGAACCGATAGGGCCTGTCAGGCCAAGCGTCAGCTCGCCGATCAGCCGCCTGCCGTCCGACGGATCGACCAGGCAGGAGACGCGGACCCGCTCGCCTGCCCCCGCGCCAAAGGCGCTGTCGAAGGCGCTTCGAATCTGATTTGACGTCAGCTGCTTGCCTATATTCTTTGCGAACAGATCGCGTACCGGCGAAGCATTCACGGCGCGCATCAGCCTCAGCGCATCGGAGAAATAGTCCTGCTGGTTCTTGCCATAGCAGGTGCCGTGCTTGATCCATTCATGCCTTTCCAGGTCGGATGCGGTGCCCGGCATCACCTGGTCGAGTTCCGATCGCGTATTCGCATCGAGCTCAACCGGCGGCAGGTCCTGCCAATGCGCCGGATTGTCGTTGGCCTTGTCGGCTGCTGCCACCTGGCAATAGAAATTCCCATTCGGCTGCGGCCACAGCCCGTGCAGGGTGAAATGTGTCGCGTCAAAGCCGCGAGTGGTCTGGGTCTTGCACTCGGTCTTGTCCTGCTTTGTCTCACAGAAAGCTGGCTGCCAGCTCAACGCGAAGACATATTCGGGCTTTCCCGAGGCCACGGCCTTGTTTTGACCGGCCGGCGCGGGTGCAGTGGGCGACGCGCTGCCGCCCGAAACATGGCCGCAACTGACCTTCACCCAGCGGCGCTCCGGATCCGCTCCCGGCACACGGATCAGATAATGCGTCGGCGCATCCTTGTTGCCGGCCAGCAGATCGTAGCTCTGTCCGGCACTGGTCGAGATGTCGCCGGGGTTCTTGCCGCTCTTGATGGCCTGCGTCGCCGGACAGGCGGCGTCGGCCACGAAGGCGCCGCCCAGCTTCACCTCGGCGCGCGCCGTACCCGTCACCAACATGGCCAAAAGCGCCAATCCGAAAGCAAAACCTGTCCGCATGAGAATTCCCCGATCGAAAAAATGTTGCGGCAGCCAGACTGCCGCCCTCTTCCCGATATCAGGATTTTCCATGTCAGAATTGCGATACTGCCAAGCAAGAACAGCTGCGGAAAACGCCGCCATCGGATTGACGCGAGATAGGCGCCGGCACACAACGCTTGGCAAGCGTGGAAAAACGCGTTGGGGACGAAACGAGAAATGTCATTCAGCCAACAGCGCATATTGCGTTCGCCGACTGGGGCCGAGCTCAACCTCTATGTCAAACGCGCCGAAGGCCGCCCGCGCGCCGTGGTCCAGATCAATCACGGCCTGGCCGAGCACGCCGCGCGCTATGTCCGCTTCGCAACCTTTTTGGGTCAGCACGGCTTCCACGTCTACGCCCATGACCATCGCGGCCATGGCGCAACCAGGGCGCCCGATGCCCCCCTCGGCAGGTTCGCTCAAACGGATGGCGGCATCAAGGTCATCGCCGATGTGGCGGCCGTGCACGATCTGATCGCCAGCGAACATCCCGGTCTTCCGGTCATTCTTTTCGGCCATTCGATGGGCGGCCTCGTGGCGCTGAATTTCATGCTTGCCCTTTCGGGCCGGCTGCACGCCGCCGCCATCTGGAACGCCAATTTTTCCACCGGGCTCGCCGGCCATGCCGCCCTGGCTGTCCTGGCCTGGGAAAAATTCCGGCTGGGCTCCGACGTCCCGTCGCGCCTGCTGCCGAGGCTGACATTCCAGGCCTGGGGCAAGGCGGTGCCCGATCACCGCACGCCATTCGACTGGCTGTCGCGCGACGCGGCCGAAGTCGACAAATATGTCGCCGATCCGCTCTGCGGCTGGGACGCCTCGGTGTCGATGTGGCGCGACGTGTTCGGCTTCATCTTCCACGGCGCCGTCGACGCCAATTTTTCCGATATCCGCAGGACCCTGCCGATCTATCTGGTCGGCGGCGAAAAAGACCCGGCGACCGACGGCGGCAAGGCGGTCAGCCACCTTGCCGGACGCATGCACAGGATGGGCTTTTCGAATCTCGTTTCAAAGGTTTACGCCGAGACCCGCCACGAAAGCCTGAACGAGGTGAACAGGGACATCGTCATGAACGATTTCGCCGCATGGGCCGACGGCGCGCTGAAAGCCTGATGGGTTGGCCCATCGCAAGGCTCGTGACAGCGGCACGCGGGGTTGCTAGTGCATGTCGCCCAAAAGTGCGCAGCGGTTTTGGGATAACGACATGCACAAAAGAAGAATCCAAGGCTGCGCTTTCGATCAATCTGTGGTGATCCATGACTGAGCCTCCGCTGAAGGGCGTCCGCGTTATCGAACTCGCCCGCATCCTGGCCGGGCCGTGGGCCGGGCAGTTGCTGGCCGATCTCGGCGCCGACGTGATAAAGGTCGAGAGCCCCGACGGCGGCGACGACACCCGCAAATGGGGGCCGCCCTTCGTCATGAGCCATGACGGCGAGAACCTTTCGGCCGCCTATTACCATTCCTGCAATCGCGGCAAGCGTTCCATATCAGTCGACTTCTCGACACCGGAAGGCGCCGAGACGATACGCCGGCTGGTCAAAACATCGGACGTGCTGATCGAGAATTTCAAGCTCGGCGGCCTCAGGAAATACGGGCTCGACTATGACAGCCTGCGCAAAATCAACCCGCGCCTGATCTACTGTTCGATCACCGGCTTCGGCCAGGACGGACCCTATGCCCCACGCGCCGGCTACGATTTCATCATCCAGGGCATGTCCGGCATGATGTCGATCACCGGCGAGGCCGGGCGCGAGCCGCAAAAGGCCGGCGTCGCCATCTCGGATATCTTCACCGGCCTCTATTCGGTCATCGCCATCCAGGCCGCCCTTCGCCATGCCGAAAAGACCGGCGAAGGCCAGCATATCGACATGGCGCTCTACGACAGCCAGATCTCGGCGCTCGGCAACCAGAACCTCAATTATCTGGTGTCGGGAAAATCGCCGGTGCAGATGGGCAATGCGCATATGAACATCGCGCCCTATGAGGTGCTGCCGGTGAAGGACGGCCACATTATCCTGGCCGTCGGCAATGACGGCCAGTTCGCCAAATTCTGTGGCGCCGTCGGTCTTGACGAATTGCCTGCGAACCCCGATTTCGCCACCAATCCCGCCCGTGTCGCCAACCGGGCGAAGCTGCGCGAACGCATGATCGAGACGCTGAAGGCTTTCGATCGCGATCCCTTGCTGGCCAAACTGGAAGCCGCCGGCGTGCCGGCCAGCCCGATCAACACTATCGGCCAGATGTTCGCCGATCCGCAGACGATTGCGCGCGGCATGCGGCTCGACCTCGACGACGGCCACGGCAATCTTCTGCCTTCGGTGCGCGCGCCGATGGTCATGTCGGGCACGCCGCTGGTCTATGAGCGTCCCTCGCCGCGTCTGGGCGAGCACACCGCAGAAATCCTTGCCGAGCTGGAGAGATCAGGAAGATGAAGACCGGCGGACAATTGATCGTCGATGCGCTCGAGGCCAACGGCAC
>NZ_NWQG01000153.1:0-38021 GCF_002529485.1 Mesorhizobium sanjuanii | reverse complement strand
CATCTATTGCGTACCCGGAGAATCTTATCTGGCGGTGCTCGACGCGCTGCACGATTCGCCGATCCGCACGATCGTCTGCCGCCAGGAAGGCGGTGCGGCGATGATGGCCGACTGCCACGGCCGCCTGACCGGTAGGCCCGGCATCTGCTTCGTCACCCGTGGCCCCGGCGCTACCAACGCCTCGGCCGGCATCCACATCGCCATGCAGGATTCGGTTCCCGTCATCCTGTTCATCGGCCAGGTCGCCAGCCACGCCAAGCAGCGCGAGGCTTTCCAGGAAGTGGATTACGTCAAGTTCTTCGGCGGCATCGCCAAATGGGTGGTCGAAATCGACGATGCCTCGCGCATTCCCGAATTCGTCACCCGCGCCTTCGCGGTGGCGACCTCAGGCCGGCCCGGCCCGGTGGTGGTCTCGCTGCCCGAAGACATGCTGACCAGCCTGGCCGAAACGCCCGCCGCCCAGCACTACACGCGCGTCGAAACCTCTCCCGGTGAAGCCGAACTCGACCGGCTCGAAGCGCTGCTCAACGCCGCGAAACGGCCGTTCGTGATCCTGGGCGGCACGCGTTGGGATGCTAATGCCGTGCAGGAAATGCAGCGCATCGCCGAGGCCTGGTCGCTGCCGGTCGGCTGCTCCTTCCGCCGACAGATGCTGTTCGATCATCTCCACCCAAACTATGCCGGCGATGTCGGCATCGGCATCAACCCGAAGCTGGCCGAGGCCATCAAGCAGGCCGATCTGGTGCTGCTGATCGGCGGCCGCATGGGCGAAATGCCGTCCTCCGACTACACGCTGCTGAAGAGCCCCTATCCCGACCAGACGCTGGTCCATGTCCATGCCGACGCCGGCGAGCTCGGCCGCGTCTACCGGCCAACGCTGGCGATCAACGCCTCGCCTTCCGCCTTCGTGCGGGCCTTCGCCAGGAGGACAGGGCCAGCAACGCCGAACTGGACCGACGAAACCACGCGCCTCCACGCCGCCTATCTCGACTGGTCGACGCCGCCGGAAACCGGCCCGGGTCCGGTACAGATGGGGCCGATCATGAACTATCTCGAAACGGTGCTGCCCGACGACGCGATCCTCACCAATGGCGCCGGCAATTATGCCACCTGGGTTCACCGCTTCCACCGTTCTCGCCGCTTTGCCACGCAGGCGGCCCCGACCTCCGGCTCGATGGGCTATGGCACGCCGGCGGCGGTCGCGGCCAAGGACTTGTTCCCGGATCGCGACGTGATCGCCTTTGCCGGCGATGGCTGCTTCCTGATGAACGGGCAGGAATTCGCCACCGCCGTGCAATACAATCTCCCGATCGTCGTCATCGTCGTCAACAACGGCATTTACGGCACCATCCGCATGCATCAGGAACGGGAATATCCCGGCCGCGTCGTCGCGACAGATCTCAAAAACCCTGACTTTGCCGCCTTGGCCCGCGCCTATGGCGGCCATGGCGAGACGGTCGACAAAACAGCCGATTTCGCGCCCGCCTTCGAACGCGCGCGCGCCAGCGGCAAGCCGTCGATCGTCGAGATCAGGCTCGATCCCGAGGCCATCACACCGACCCGCACGATGACCCAGATTCGCGACAAAACCTGACAAACAGGACGGTTGCCCTGTTTGTTACTGCTCGGCCTTCTCGATCTGCCCGCGGATCTCGCCATCCTTATGAGCGGCAGTGTGGATGTTGATGTAGTATTTGCCGGCCATCAGGTCGGCAGCCTGCGCTTCCGTCAGTTCCGCCGCACCCTTGAACGGGCTTTTCGGAGCCCCGTTGAACGGGATGACGACGCCGGCATTTTCACCCTTTGCCGCCGGGCCGTGAATATGTTCGGCGGTGGCCGGCCCGCTGAGGCCGGCATATTTTACCGCCCAGCTAAGCCGCTTGGTGTCGGTGTCGAAGACGAGCGCGGCCGTGCCCTCGCCCTTCGTGGTGACAGGCGGGCTCTGCTGAGCGCCATCGAGCGTCGCCTTCATCTTCACCATGTCGGCCCGGGCCGGTGAAGCACACAGGATGGAAGCCGAGACGGCCAACGCCGAGAGCATCGGCGAAAAGGATTGCATGCGCATGGAAATCTCCATTGTCCGGTAGCATCCGCCAAGGTGGATACTACTGCCATAACGCCGGCGCGAAACGGATGTTTCCCTGGGGTAACGCCTATTTTACGTCCCAGCAAAAAGGGGCGGTCGCCCGCCCCTTTTCGAATTGCTGCCCCCCAAAGCCGGTTGGTGCTATTTGATCGCCCTATTTATTTAATGGCCTTGTCGGTGATCGCGGTCGTGTAGGCGCCGCTTGGCTCCTTGGTGATGATCTTCTGGTCGAGCAGCGCCTTGGCGGTGCGTTCGTAGGTCGCCGGATCGAGCTTGCCATCGGCATTGTCGATCAGTTTGGCGACTTCGCCCATCATGCGCTTCTGGTGGTTCTCGTCCTGGCCGCCATTGTCCATGACGATGCCTGCCGCCTCATCGGAATTGTCGACGGCATATTTCCAGCCCTTCATCGAGGCGCGCACGAAACGCACCATCTTGTCCTCGAAGGCCGGGTCCTTGAGCTTGTCCTCGGACGCATAAAGCCCGTCCTCGAGCAGGTCGTTGCCCATCGCCGAATAGTTGAACACGGTCAGCTCCTCCGGCTTGTAGCCGGCGTCGATAAGCTGCCAGTACTCGTTGTAGGTCATCACCGAGATGCAATCCGCCTGCTTCTGGATCAGCGGCTGCACGTCGAAGCTCTGCTTCAGCACGGTCACGCCGTCCGGGCCGCCGTCGGTCTTGAGGCCGAGCTTGTTCATCCAGGCGTAGAACGGATATTCGTTGCCGAAGAACCAGACACCGAGCGTGTGGCCCTTGAAGTCGGCTTCGGTCTTGATCGGGCCGTCCTTCGGGCAGACCAGCTCCATGCCGGCCTTTTTGAACGGCTGGGCGATGTTGACCAGCGGCACGCCCTTTTCGCGGGCCGCCAGCGCACCGCCCATCCAGTCGACGATGACGTCGGCGCCGCCGCCGGCGATCACCTGCTCCGGCGCGATGTCGGGGCCGCCCGGCTTGATGTCGACGTCGAGACCTTCCTCGTCATAGAACCCCTTGTCCTTGGCGACATAGTAGCCGGCGAACTGGGCCTGCGTGACCCATTTCAATTGCAGCGTCACCTTGTCGGCGGCCATTGCCTGGAACGCGGCCAGCGACATCGCGCCGGCCAGCACAGGAATAACAAGTCTTTTCATGTTTTTACCCTCTGAAGTTAGTGCCCTTAAACCCACCGCCCTATCCACCACGGACAGAGGGGTGCCAAAACGTGACGGCTCTCTCGAAAAGAGCGACCACGCCATAAAAGACCGAACCCGCAAGTGCTGCAACTGCGATTTCGGCCCAGACCATGTCGATGTTCATCCGCCCGACCTCCGTCGAAATGCGGAATCCCATGCCAACGACAGGCGTGCCGAAGAACTCGGCGACGATGGCGCCGATCAGCGCCAGCGTCGAATTGATCTTCAGCGCGTTGAAGATGAAGGGGGCGGCGGCCGGCAACCGGAGCTTGAACAGCGTCTGCCAGTAGCCCGACGCATAGGTGCGCATAAGGTCGCGCTCCATGTGACCTGACGCGGCCAACCCGGCGACGGTGTTCACCAGCATCGGGAAGAAGGTCATGATGATGACGACGGCTGCCTTGGACTGCCAGTCGAAGCCGAACCACATCACCATGATCGGCGCCACGCCGATGATCGGCAGCGCCGACACCATGTTGCCGATCGGCAGCAGGCCACGGCGGAAGAACGGCACGCGGTCGGCAAGGATGGCGGTGAGGAAACCGGCGCCGCTGCCGACGACATAGCCGAAGATCACCGCCTTGAAGATGGTCTGGCGCACATCGGCCGCCAGGATCGGCAGAGAATTGGCGATGCGCGCTCCGATGGCGCTGGGCGGCGGCAGCAGGATGAAGGGAATGCCGGCGCCGCGCGTCACCGCCTCCCAGATGATCAGTATCCAAGCGCCGAAGATGGCCGGGATGATCAGGCGCAAAGCGGTCGCTGCCCAACGCGAGGTCGGGCGAAGCGCGGACAAGATCGTTACGCAACGCCAGGCCAGCAGCCATGCGGCGGCGAGCAACAGATAGAAGGGCGCGCGCGCTGTCCCTTCATTGCCCGTTATGCCGGCGACCAGTATCCACGCCGCGCCATGCGCGCCGATGAAGAGGAGTATCGCCCCGATCGCCGGCGGAAAATTGTCGGCCGCGATTGCGAGGAGCAGCAACAAGAAAATCAAGGCCGCGGCCGCGATACCATAACCGGGCGTCGCATGGACAATCGGCCAAAAAAGGACGGCGACGGCCAGAAGGGCAAGCGCGGCAAACCCCTGCCAGGAACGAGGCGTGACCGACGACAGGCTGAGAGCTGAACTCATGCCGCCCTCCCGCCCATGGCGCGGTCGACGAGGCGCCCGGCGATGCCGACAGCCATCACCAGCAGCGCCGCTACCACCGAACCGGCGACCAGCGCCGACCAGATGTCGATGGTCTGGCTGTAATAGGCGCCGGCGAGCAGCTTGGCGCCGATGCCGGCCACGGCACCCGTCGGCAACTCGCCGACAATGGCGCCAACCAGGCTCGCCGCCACCGCCACCTTCATCGAGGTGAACAGGAACGGCACCGAAGCCGGCACGCGCAATTTCCAGAAGGTCTGCGCGCGGCTGGCATTGTAGGTGTGCATCAGGTCGAGATGTGTGAACTCAGGCGAACGCAACCCCTTGACCATGCCGACAGCCACAGGGAAGAACGAGAGATAGGTCGAGATCAGCGCCTTCGGGATCAGGCCGGTGATGCCGATCGCCGCCAGCACGACGATGATCATCGGCGCCACCGCCAGGATCGGAATGGTCTGCGAGGCGATGATCCACGGCATCAGGCTGCGGTCGAGCGTCGCCACATGCACGATACCGACGGCGATCACGATGCCGAGCGCCGTGCCGAAAGCGAAGCCGAGCAGCGTCGAGGAAAGCGTCACCCAGGCATTGTAGACCAGGCTGCGGCTCGAGGTGACGCTGCGCAGGAACGTGTTTTCGAAGAAATTCACCGCCACCTGATGCGGCGCCGGCAGCGTCGGCTTCGGCTGCGCCAGCGTCTTGCCCATGAATTCCACAACGCCCGGCGTCACGTTGGCACGGCGGTCGAGATCACGCTGGAACGGCGCGTTGAGGATGACGGCAAAGACATACCAGACCACCACAATTCCCACGAGGATCGAGGTCACCGGAACGATCTTGTCGCGGAAGGAGTCCATCAGCGACGCTCCCCTTCTTTCCCCGGCGGGAGAGAGCGGCGATACCCGTTCCTCGTCATCCTAGGGCGAAGCAAGGAGCGAAGCGACGCGGCGCAGACCCTAGGATCCATGCCGTTACCTCGCGGCTCCGCAACGGTGCGGAACATGACTCTCTCCGCACCGCCCTGCCTGGCGGTCATTCTGAACCGTTTGCGCTCTTCGATTGATGTCACGGCATGGATCCTAGGGTCTGCGCAAGCTGCTTCGCGCTTGCTTCGCCCTAGGATGACGAAGGCGTGGTTAGCCGCCCCCTCACCCGACCTCCGCTTCGCTCCGGCCACCCTCTCCCCGTTGGGGAGAGGAGGGAGCTCATCCCGCTCAATCCTCATAGCTGTGCCCGGCGTGAAGGCCGTCGCGCACGCGCGCCGCGATCGCCAGGAACTCCGGCGTTTCGCGGATATGGAGCGGTCGCTCTTTCGGCAGGGTTGAGGAGATGACGTCGCTGACACGGCCCGGCCGCGGCGACATGACCACGATCCGGGTCGACAGATAAACCGCCTCGGGAATCGAGTGCGTGACGAAGCAGATGGTCTTGTTGGTGCGCTCCCACAGTTCCAGAAGCTGCTTGTTGAGATGGTCGCGCACGATCTCGTCCAGCGCGCCGAACGGCTCGTCCATCAACAGCAGATCGGCGTCGAAGGCGAGCGCCCGCGCGATCGAAGCGCGCTGCTGCATGCCGCCCGAAAGCTGCCATGGATATTTCTTCTCGAAGCCCGAGAGATTGACGAGGTCGAGCGTGCGCTTGATGCGTTCGACCTGCTCCGCCTTGGAGAGACCGATGACCTCGAGAGGCAGGGCCACGTTGCGCTCGATCGTGCGCCACGGGAACAGGGCGGCCGCCTGGAAGACGTAGCCGTAGGCGCGCTTTTCGCGCGCCTGCTCCGGCGTCATGCCGTTGACGGAGATGGTTCCCGAGGTCGGTTTTTCCAGGTCGGCGATCACCCTGAGCAAGGTCGTCTTGCCGCAGCCGGAGGGCCCGATGAAGGAGACGAACTCACCCTTGCCGATGGTCAGGTCGACATCTGTCAGCGCCTGCACCGGGCCATCATTGGTGCTGAAGGTGAGGCCAAGCTTGCTTGCCGAAACGACGGCTGGCGATGCTCCCGTCATCGGCTGTAGCCTGCCTTGCCGTCGCGCTGCCGTGGCGACGGAAATCCTGTTGATTTTGCGATTGTGTTGCTTTCCACTCGCCCCGTCCTGCTCGCCCTTGTCCCATCAGTTAGACGCCCGGAGTGTCCCCGATGCCGCCCAGACCCACTTGTCATCTTATCCGTCCTGAAAGCACTTATGAAGGCAAGCAGGGGCTGACTTATTTCGCCGGCATCGCCACTGAGACGGTCGGCTCTTCCGGCATCTGCATGCACATTCTCACCATGCCGCCCGGCGCCCGCGCCAAGGCGCATCTGCATGAAAACCACGAAACGGCGATCTACGTGCTCTCCGGCGAGGTCCATACCTGGTACGGCGATCGGCTCGAACAGCATATTGTCGTCAAGGCGGGCGACCTCTTCTATATCCCGGCCGGCGTCCCGCATCTGCCCGCCAATCTGAGCGACAGCCCCTCTTCGGCGGTCATCGCCCGCACCGACCCCAACGAGCAGGAAAGCGTCGTCCTGCTGCCGGAACTGGATGCCCTGGTCGCCTGAAGCGAAAACCAAGCAGCTCAAACCCCGGTCGCCGGCATGCCCGTGCGTTCCACCTTGCGCGGCGCGGAAATCTCCTTCCACGTCGACAGCGCCCGGTTGACCGCCGCGTTCGGCTCGCGGCCGACGAACTCGCCATGGCCGGGCTTTGCCTTGACGTCCGACTCCTCGATCGACAGTTCGCCACGCGAGAAGACGAAGCGCGGCAGGCCGGTCACCTCAAAACCCTCGAAGACGTTGTAGTCGATCACCGATTGCTGCTTTTTGGCCGTGATCTTCTTCTTGGCGCTGGGGTCCCAGACGACGATGTCGGCGTCCGCGCCTTCGACGATAGCGCCCTTCTTCGGATACATGTTGAGGATCTTGGCAATGTTGGTCGAGGTCACCGCGACGAACTCGTTCATCGTCAGCCGGCCGGTGTTGACGCCTGTCGTCCATAACATTGGCAGCCGGTCCTCGAGCCCGCCGGTACCGTTCGGGATCTTGGTGAAATCGCCGATGCCGTTGCGTTTCTGCTTGGTGGTAAAGGCGCAATGGTCGGTCGCCACCACTTGCAGCGATCCCGCCTGCAGGCCGGCCCACAGCGAATCCTGGTGCAGCTTGTTACGGAAGGGCGGGCTCATCACGCGGCGCGCCGCATGGTCCCAGTCCTTGTTGAAATATTCGCTCTCGTCCAGCGTCAAATGCTGGATCAGCGGCTCGCCGAACACCCGCATGCCCTTTTGCCGCGCCCGGCGGATGGCCTCGTGGCTCTGCTCGCACGAGACATGCACGACATAGAGCGGCACGCCGGCCATGTCGGCGATCATGATGGCGCGGTTGGTCGCCTCGCCTTCGACTTCCGGCGGTCGCGAATAGGCGTGTCCTTCAGGGCCATTGTTGCCGGCGGACAGCAGCTTCTGCGAAAGTGCTGCCACCACGTCGCCATTCTCGGCATGGACCAGCGGCAGCGCGCCGAGATCGGCGCAGCGCTGGAACGACGCATACATCTCGTCGTCGTCGACCATCAACGCGCCCTTGTAGGCCATGAAGTGCTTGAACGAGGTGATGCCCTTGTCGACCACCGTCGCCATCTCGTCGAACACCTGCTTGCCCCACCAGGTGATCGCCATGTGGAAGGAATAGTCGCAGGCAGCCTTGGACGTCTTGTTGTCCCACATCTGCAAGGCTTCGAGCAGCGACTGCTGCGGCGACGGCAGGCAGAAATCGACCACCATCGTCGTGCCGCCCGACAAGGCCGCACGAGTGCCTGACTCGAAATCGTCGGCCGAATAGGTGCCCATGAACGGCATTTCGAGATGGGTGTGCGGATCGATGCCGCCCGGCATGACATAGCAGCCGGTGGCGTCGAATTCATGGTCGCCATGCAGGTTCGAGCCGATGGCGACGATCTTGCCGTGCTGCATCAGCACGTCGGCCTTCCAGGTACGGTCGGCGGTGACGATGGTGCCGTTTCGGATGACTTTGGTCATTTTCTTGTTCCCTTGTTCTCTCGCGCTTCTGGCGAGCGCCTTGCTTGATCAGACCGGTTCAGGATCGAAAGCCGACTTCCCGAAGGAATTCGCCACGGTCTCTGGGTGGGTACGGCGCCGAGGCTTCATCCGACGGTCGCCGCCACAACTCGCCCTTTTTGCGACAGGGCATAGTCGTGTGCCAGGTCGAAGAAACTGGTCGATCTCATGCGCCCCTGTGCATCAGGCCTGACGACATTGATGGAAACACCTTTCGCGAAATTACCTGTCAGAAATGATATTGCGTCGTCGTATTTCTCCTCATCCAGGAGGGACAGAACCCTCGTCGTTGAAAGCATTCCGACCGAATCCTTGTCTTTCGCGGCTTCCAACACTGTGGAGAACGGTTTCAACGGCAGCTCGCTCAAGATTGACGACCTCTCGGAGGTGGCAAATTGCACGAAATCAATCGCCATCTGTTCAGCATCTCCGCATTCAACGATTTTCTCTGCAAAGGTCGGCGCTTCACAAGTAAAAGTTCCCCACTTCCTGAATGACAAAGGTTGTGTCTCGTTACCCTTTGCCCCCATAATCTTCCACAGCAGCGGATCTAGCGTCATCGGCTTGGCTTGCAGAAGAAACTGTAGCCTACGCGTCGGCCAAAGGAGAACACATTCCGCGCAGATGAACCATGGTCCGTCCCGCCTCGAAATAGAACTCCAATACTTGCGCCACCCCTTTCCCTTCATCGCCGGCCGCAGCCCGGCCTCCCAGGCCTTTGCATACGCCTTGCGCTGTCGATCGTCTTCCCGGACGCCCACAGATTCACTCCACGATGACGGCCGTCTCGACGACCGCATGGAACAGCACGTCGGCGCCGGCCGCCGCCCATTCCTTGGTGATTTCCTCGGCCTCATTGTGGCTGAGACCGTCCACGCAGGGGCACATCACCATCGCCGTCGGAGCGACGCGGTTGATCCAGCAGGCATCGTGGCCGGCGCCGGAGACGATGTTGCGGTGCGTATAACCCAGCCGCTCCGCCGCATCCCGCACAGCCTTGACGCAGCCCTTGTCGAAGGTGACCGGATCGAAATGACCGACCTGCTCGATCTTGTATTTGATGTCGAGCGCCTCGCAGATCGTGTCGATGCCTTCGCGGATGCGCCCATCCATCGCGTCGAGCACTTCCTTTTCCGGCGAGCGGATGTCGATGGTGAAGACGGTGCGGCCGGCGATAATGTTGCGCGAATTGGGATAGACCTCCATATGGCCAACCGCGCCGACGGCGTCGGGCTGATAGTCCATGGCGATCTCGTGCACCAGTTCGATCACGCGGGCCATGCCGAGTCCGGCATTGCGGCGCTTGGGCATCGGCGTCGAGCCGGTATGCGCCTCCTTGCCGGTCAGCGTCACCTGCAGCCATTTCAGCCCCTGGCCGTGGGTGACGACGCC
This sequence comes from Mesorhizobium sanjuanii, assembly GCF_002529485.1. Classification (NCBI taxonomy): domain Bacteria; kingdom Pseudomonadati; phylum Pseudomonadota; class Alphaproteobacteria; order Hyphomicrobiales; family Phyllobacteriaceae; genus Mesorhizobium; species Mesorhizobium sanjuanii. Next base: position 28,168 of record NZ_NWQG01000153.1, on the reverse strand, counting down.
GATGTCGATGCCTTCGTCCTCGAGGATCGGGCCTTGCTCGATATGCAATTCGAAGAAGGCATGGATCTTGCGCTCGCCAACCTTCTCCGCGCCTTTCCAGCCGATGCGTTCGAGCTCCTCGCCAAATTTCTTGCCGTCCTTGTCGACATGCTCGTAGACGTCGGCCTGGTCGAGCACGCCGGCGAAGACGCCTGAGGCCATCATGGCCGGCGCAAAGCGCGCGCCCTCCTCGTTCGTCCAGTTGGTGACGACGATCGGGTGTTTCGTCTTGATGCCGAGATCGTTGAGCGAGCGCACCACCTCCAGGCCGCCGAGCACGCCGAGCACGCCGTCATATTTGCCGCCGGTGGGCTGGGTGTCGAGATGGCTGCCGACATAGACTGGCGGCAAGTCGGGGTCGGCGCCTTCGCGACGGGCAAACATCGTGCCCATCTCGTCAAGCCCCATTTCGAGCCCGGCCGCCTCGCACCAGCGCTTGAACAGATGACGGCCCTCGCCGTCTTCGTCGGTCACGGTCTGGCGATTGTTGCCGCCGGCAATACCGGGGCCAATCTTCGCCATCTCCATTATCGAATCCCACAAACGGTCTGAATTGATTCGCAGATTCTCGCCGGGGGCGGCCATGTATCGTCCTTATGCTTTCAGTTCATTGAGGAACATCTGTGCCAGGCGCGGTTCTCCTGGCCGATTGGACCCTTGTTCCGCCCTCAGTTCAACCAGCCGCTGCATGGGAGCAAAGAGGTCGGTAAAACCCATCTTTTCTCGAACCGAAACAAGCTCGTCTCCTATTGCGTCCAGCCGCCTTGCACTTTCCGGCAAATGACGATCTTCGAGATATGGCGGAAGGGTTCCTTCGTTCTGGCGGAACAGACCCCATCGACCATCAGCGCAATCGCGAAGCGCAACAAGCAAAGCATCGAAATAGGCCGTCTCGAGAGACTGCCTTTCCTTCTCCAATGCCGCTTCGCGCTTAGCAGAGGCCATTCATACCCTTCCTAGTCTATCGACCTCAGCACATCGCGCACGTGGTCGATCAGTTCGTTGATCTGGCCCTTGGTGATGATCAGCGGCGGCGACAGCGCGATGATGTCGCCGGTGGTGCGGATCAGCGCGCCGCGCTCGAACGCCTTGACGAAGGCCGAGAAGGCCCGCTTGGTCGGCTGACCGGCGATCGGCGCCAGTTCGATCGCGCCGATCAGGCCGATGTTCCTGATATCGATGACGTTCGGCTCGCCCTTCAGCGAATGCAGCGCGTCTTCCCAGTAAGGCGCCAGTTCCTCGCCGCGGGTCAGCAGCCCCTCTTCCTTGTAGGTGTCGAGCGTGCCGAGCGCGGCAGCACAGGCGATCGGATTGCCCGAATAGGTGTAGCCGTGGAAGAACTCGATCATATGCTCGGGGCCGGTCATGAAGGCGTCGTGGATCTCCTTCTTGACGAACACCGCGCCCATCGGGATGACGCCGTTGGAGACGCCCTTGGCCGTCGTCATGATATCGGGCGTGACGCCGAAATAGTCGGCGGCGAACGGCGCGCCGAGCCGGCCGAAACCGGTGATGACCTCGTCGAAGATCAACAGGATGCCGTGCTTGGTGCAGATCTCGCGCAATTTTTGCAGATAACCCTTCGGCGGCAGGATGACGCCGGTGGAACCGGCCACCGGCTCGACGATGACGGCGGCGATGGTTGAGGCGTCGTGCAGGGCAACGATGCGCTCCAGCTCGTTGGCCAGCTCCGCGCCATGCTCGGGCACGCCCTTGGTGAACGAGTTCTTTTCCGGCAGATGGGTGTGCGGCATATGATCGACGCCGCCCAGCAGCGTGCCGAACATCTTGCGGTTGGTGACGATGCCGCCGACCGAGATGCCGCCGAAATTGACGCCGTGATAGCCGCGCTCGCGGCCGATCAGGCGGGTGCGCGAACCCTCGCCCTTCACGCGGTGATAGGCGATCGCCATCTTGAGCGCCGTTTCGACCGATTCCGAACCGGAATTGGTGAAGAACACATGGTCCATGCCCTTCGGCGCGATGTCGACCAGGCGGTTGGCCAGTTCGAACACGATCGGGTGGCCCATCTGGAAGGCCGGCGCATAGTCGAGTTCAGCTGCCTGATGCTGGATCGCCTCGGTGATCTTCGGCCGGCAATGGCCGGCATTGACGCACCACAGCCCGGCGGTGCCGTCGAGCACCTTGCGGCCGTCGCTGGTCGTGTAGTGCATGTCCTTGGCGGACACCATCATGCGAGGCGCCTGCTTGAACTGCCGGTTTGCCGTGAACGGCATCCAGAATGCGCTGAGATCGTTCGGCGTGACTTTCAGCCGGTTGGACATGACCAAGACTTCCCCTTGTAACCTGTTTCGGTGCGGCTAACGCTTGGTCTTCCCGACACTTGGTCTTCGCTGCGTTTTCGTGCTACGCAAATTTTGACCGATTGGACAAACGTTAGCACCGCCGTGTCGGCGGTCAAGGGACTACTAGCGGAAATGCGGCATCGGAAGCGCGCTCCACAGGGCGGAGAAAAACTGGTCCAGAGAATTGGTCCAGATGGGCCTCGGCGCGGCACTGCGCAAGGATGACGGCCATGGAAGGCTCAGCGCCCCGCCGCACCCGCATCCAGCAGGAAAAGCGCGAACTTATCCTCGAAGCCGCGCTCGAAGTCTTCTCCGCCAACGGGTTTCGCGGCTCCACCATCGACCAGATCGCCGAAGCCGCCGGCATGTCGAAGCCGAACCTGCTCTACTATTTCCGCCGCAAGGAAGACATCCACGAAACGCTGATGGAGCGGCTGCTTGCGACCTGGCTGGCGCCGCTCAGGGAACTCGACGACATCGGCGATCCCTTGACCGAATTGCGCAGCTACATCAGGCGCAAGCTTGAAATGGCGCGCGACTTCCCGCGCGAGAGCCGGTTGTTCGCCAACGAGATCCTGCAAGGCGCGCCGCGCATCATGCCGCTGCTGGAAGGCGAGTTGAAGACGCTGGTCGATGAGAAGGCCGCCGTCATCAAGGGCTGGATGCGGGCCGGCAAGATCGCCCGCACCGACCCATGGCACCTGATCTTCTCGATCTGGGCAACGACGCAGCACTATGCCGATTTCGATGTCCAGGTCCGCGCCGTGCTCGGGCCGAACCGCGGCGGCGACGGCCGCTTCGAGGACGCCGCGCGGTTCCTCGAGCAACTGTTCATCGATGGGCTGAAGCCGAAGAGCTAGCTCTCGGCGGAAGTCACGCGCTGCGCCGTTCGGCCGGAAGCGCGTCGAGCAGTCCCTGCAGCTTGGCGATCGAATTCTGCTCGCCGAGCGGCGTGTAGACGATCAGCCTCATGTCGGAGCCATCGTCGATCGAAAGGCTCATATGCTCGAACACCATGGCGCCGGCGCTCGGATGCCGGACATGCTTCACACCCGACAATCTGCGCGCCACATCGCGTTGCGGCCACCAGGCGCGGAATTCAGGGCTTGAGCGCATCATCAGCGCGATCAGCCGTTCGAAATCCGGATCGCCGACATATTTCGCGCTCTCGGCCCGGAACGAGGCAAGCACGCTGCGCGCCAGTTGTTCCCAATCGACAAGCAGGCGGCGGTGGGAAGGGTTGGTGAAAACCATGTGGACGATGTTGCGGGCGTCACCTTCCAGCAAGCCATAGTCGCCGAAAATGGCTACGGCCGCCGGGTTCCAGGCCAGCACGTCCCAGCGCCGCCCGACGACATAGGCCGGCTGCAGGACGAGGCTCTCCAGCATGTGCAGCAAGGGTCCGTCGACCTTTTCCGGCGCAACGCGCCGCCGCTCCGGCTGCTGGCGGCCGGCGAGAATGAACAGATGCCGGCTCTCGGCCGCGTCGAGGCGCAGCGCCTCGCAGAGCGCCGTCAGCACCTCCACGGACGGGCGCACGTCCCTGCCCTGCTCCAGCCAGGTGTACCAGGTGGTGCCGACGCCGGCGATCATCGCCACTTCCTCGCGCCGCAGCCCTGGCGTGCGCCGCCTTTGGCCGGCGGCGATGCCTGTCGCCGACGGTGTCAGCCTTTCGCGCCGCGAGCGCAGGAAGGCGCCAAGCTCGCGCCGGCGGCTGTCTTCGGGAGATTGGGCGGAAGAAGCATCCATCGCGTCATTATAGCAGTATCGATACCAGGATAAAGTTTGAACTGTTTGAGATGCGCGAACCGTTCCATCTTGCGTCCGGAGCAGCAGAATGGAGGCTCTGAACATGGAACTGAACGACAAGACTATCCTCATCACCGGATCGACGGACGGCGTCGGCCGTGTCGTTGCCGAAAGGCTCGGCGCCAGTGGCGCCCATGTCCTGGTGCATGGCCGCGATGCGGCGCGCGGCAAGGCAACCGTCGCCGCGATCGAAGCCGCTGGCGGTAACGCCGAGCTGATCGTCGCCGATCTCGCGTCGCTCGCCGAAGTCCGCCGCCTCGCCGAGGCCGTGCGCGCAAGAACCAGCCGGCTCGACATCCTCATCAACAATGCCGGCATCGGCACCGCTGGCGCCAAACGGCAGGCCGGCGCTGACGGCTATGAGCTGCGCTTCGCCGTCAACTACCTTGCCGGCTTCTTGCTCACATCGGAGCTTCTGCCGCTGCTCACAGCGAGCGCACCTTCGCGCATCGTCAATGTCGCCTCGGCCGGCCAGCAGGCGATCGATTTCGGCGACGTCATGCTGACCCGCTCCTATGATGGCGTGCGCGCCTATTGCCAGAGCAAGCTGGCGCAGATCCTGTTCACCATCGATCTGGCGGAGCAACTGAAGGGCTCCGGCGTCACCGTCAACGCCCTGCACCCGGCGAGCTACATGAACACCACCATGGTCCGGCAGGCCGGCGTCACACCTTGGAGTTCGGTCGAGACCGGCGCGGACGCCATCGTCAACCTCGCTGTATCGCCTGACCTCGAAGGGCGAAGCGGCCTCTATTTCGACGGCTTGCGGGAATCACGCGCCAACGCGCAAGCCTATGACGCCAAGGCAAGACAGCAATTGCTGACGCTAAGCCTCGACCTCGTCGGCCTCGTCTCCGCCACGTCGAAGGAAAAGCATTCATGAGCAAGAAAATTGAACATACCGTCATTGTCGGCGGCTCTTCCGGCATCGGCCTTGCCACGGCGCGCAAACTGCTTGGCCCGGGCATGAAAGTGACCATCACCGGCCGCAACCCGGAGAAGCTCGAGAGCGCATCGCACAGCCTTGGCGGCGCCGCCGAAATGGCTGCTTTCGACGCCGCAAGGCCGGAAGAGGTTCGCCGCTTCTTTGGCGATCTCGGCCCCTTCGATCACCTAGTGCTCGCCGCCAGCGGCGGCAAGGGCCTTGGCCCGTTCGAAACGCTTGACCTGGCCGACATCGGCGGCGGCGTCGACGAGAAGGTCCGGCCGCAATTGTCCTGCCTGCAAGCCGCATTGCCGACACTGGACAAGAACGGCTCGGTCACCTTCATCTCCGCGGTGTCGGCGCAATTGTCGGCGCCGGGCGTCGCCGGCATCGCCGCCGTCAACGGCATGCTCTTGACCGTGGCGCCGATCCTGGCAGTGGAACTGAAGCCGTTGCGCGTCAACGTCGTGGCGCCCGGGGTCATCGACACGCCGTGGTGGGATTTTTTGCCGGAGGAGCAGCGCCAGGCGATCTTCGCCGACTATGCCGGCAAGACCCCGGTCGGCCGCATCGGCCGCGCCGAGGACGTCGCCAGCGCGATCGCATTCCTCGTTTCCAACGGCTTCATGACCGGCCAGGTGCTGACCTGTGACGGCGGCCTGCGCTTTGCCGCGTGAGTGGTTAAAGCGATTGCGCAATCAGCGACAAAAAGCCACCGCCAAGTGCAACATTGCCGACAAAGCCGTTGATACGGGACGCACGATCCGGGCCTTGATGATCCCAGAAATTGTGGAACATCGGCGTGGCGACGATCAGGAACAGCACCAGCACCGAACAGGCGATCGCGATCCCGAACCCGGCTATCACCATTGCGCCGGCAACGACCTGCAGGGCGATGCCGAACCACAGCATGAGCCGTGCCTGCGACACGCCGCGCATAGCCATGAGTTGGGTCAGAAAGGCTGCGTTCTGGATGTTACGCAGGCCGGCGAAAACAAAGGCGCCGCCGAGCAGCAGGCGGCCGAGAAACATCAAGGCCGAGGCCGTGTCCTCAATCATGGAAACCTCCCTTCCAAAACAACTGGAGCGCCGCCTTCTCGGCGGCGCTCCAGTACGCAGCCGGTCGATCAGGCGGCCTTGGCAGCCGGCATCGGGTGAAGGGCGTGGAATGGGACGCAGAGCCGATTCCAGGTGTTGATCATGCCGATCGCCACCGACAGCTTGACCAGTTCCTCTTCCGAGAAATGCTCGAGCGTGCTGGCATAGAGTTCGTCCGAGACACCGTTGTCGGCGATCTTCGTCACCGCCTCGGTCCAGGCGAAGGCAGCGCGTTCGCGTTCGGAAAACAGCGGCGATTCCTTCCAGGCCGAAACCAGATAGAGCCGCTGCTCGGTTTCGCCGTCGCGCCTGGCCTCGCGGCTGTGCATCTCGACGCAGTATGAACAGCCATTGATCTGCGACGCCCTGAGCTTGATCAGATGCAGCAGGCTGGCCTCCAGCCCGCATTCGTCGACCGCCTTGTTGAGCGCCGACACCGCCTTCATGATCTCCGGCGCCTTGGCGAAGAATTGCATCCGCTGTTTCATCGTCTTTCCTTTCATGCTGGCTTGGTTGAACTGGATTTCTGCGGCCGCTGATGGCGCGCCACAAAGGCGCAACTCGCGGCAAACGATCGGGGATCGCCTTCTTCGGCGTAATCCGCCACGATGTCGGACAGCGTGGTTTCGGCAAGCGCTGCCCGATAGGCGCGCTCGGCCTTCAGCATTGCGGCATTGATGCCGCAGGGTTTGACATAGGCCGAGGCATCGATCTTGACCGGACCGTTGCGGCGAATTTCGCCGCAGCGAAATGCCGGTTCGCGCCCTTCGATGGCCAGCACGATGTCGAGGAGCGTTATGCGTTCCGCCGCCCGCGCCAACCTGTAGCCACCCGCCGGACCCGGCACCGATTCCAGGATACGCGCCGCGCTCAGCATGTTGAGATGCTTCAGGAGATAGCTCGGCGACAGGCCGAACGCCTCGGCCAGGGCCGCGCCGGGCATGGTGCTGTTGCCCTCGACGCTCGCCAGCGTGGCCGCGCAATGGATGGCCGCTTCAACGCCTTCGCCCAGTTTCATGGTGCCGATCTCCTATTCATGGATACTTGTTATCATGGATAAATTTTATCTGCAATAGGGAAATGAAAAACGGCGCCCCAAGGCGCCGCTTTCTTGTTGAAGGACTCCGCCCCTACTCCGCCGCCACCTTGGCCATCGGGTTGTTCGGATGCGTCGTCCAGTTGGCATAGACCGGCGATACCGGCTTGCCGGTGCGCTGGTCCATCACGCCGGCCGCCAGCGGCTCCATGGTGATGCAGTTCTCCACCGGGCAGACATTGACGCAGAGATTGCAGCCGACGCATTCGGCCTCGATCACCTCGAAATGCCGGACGCCGTCCACCATGCTGGTGATCGCCTGGTGCGAGGTGTCCTCGCAGGCGATGTGGCAGCGGCCGCATTTGATGCAGGCCTCCTGGTCGATATGCGCCTTGGCGATGTAATTGAGGTTGAGATACTGCCAGTCGGTGACGTTGGGCGTGGCCCGGCCGACGATGTCGTCGAGCGTAGCGTGGCCCTTCTCGTCCATCCAGTTTTCCAGGCCGGCGATCATCTCCTGCACGATCTTGAAACCATAGGTCATCGCCGCCGTGCAGACCTGCACGTTGCCCGCGCCGAGCGCCATGAATTCGGCCGCGTCGCGCCATGTCGTGATGCCGCCGATGCCCGAGATCGGCAGGCCGTGCGTTTCGGGATCGCGCGCGATCTCCGCCACCATGTTCATGGCGATCGGCTTCACCGCCGGGCCGCAATAGCCGCCATGCGAGCCCTTGCCGTCGATCGTCGGCTGCGGCGCGAAACTGTCGAGATCGACGCCGGTGATCGAGTTGATGGTGTTGATCAGCGACACCGCGTCGGTGCCGCCGGCATGAGCCGCCCGCGCCGGCTTGCGGATATCGGTGATGTTGGGCGTCAGCTTGGTGATGACAGGCATACGGGTGTTGGCCTTGCACCAACGCACCACCATTTCGATATATTCCGGCACCTGGCCGACCGCCGCACCCATGCCGCGTTCCGACATGCCGTGCGGGCAGCCGAAATTGAGCTCGATGCCGTCGGCGCCGGTCTCCTCGACCACAGGCAGGATCGCCTTCCACGCGTGTTCCTCGCAGGGCACCATCAGCGAGACGACGATGGCGCGATCCGGCCAATCCTTCTTGACCTGCTTGATCTCGCGCAGATTGACCTGCAGGTCGCGGTCGGTGATCAGCTCGATGTTGTTGAGGCCGAGCAGGCGGCGGTCGGCGCCCCAGATCGCGCCGTAGCGCGGACCGTTGACATTGACCACCGGCGGCCCTTCTTCGCCGAGCGTCTTCCACACCACACCGCCCCAGCCCGCCCTGAAGGCGCGGATGACATTGTAGGCCTTGTCGGTCGGCGGCGCCGAGGCCAGCCAGAACGGATTGGGCGATTTGATGCCGACGAAATTGTTTCTGAGGTCAGCCATGACAGTCCCTTTCAACCGAGACGAAGAAGCAGTTCGACGGGTGCGAGAATGCCGCCTTCAAGCGCGGCGGTGAGATTGGCGATCTTGGTGTGGGCGTCCTCGCCCATGACTAGGCCGACGCCGGGCGGCGGCTTCTTGCCCTCGGCTTGCGCGGCGGCCATCCGCGCGCGCACCGTGGCGAAGAACTCGACGGCAAAGGCGCCCCGCGGTCGCTCCGCGGTCACGGAGAAGCCCGCGGCGGTGGCAGCCGAGCGATAGTCGTCGGGAGTGGCCACGAAGGACATGGACTCGTTGGATGCCCATGGCAGCGGATAGGTCAGCGCACCGTCCTTGAGCCGCATCACATCGTAGACGGCAAAGGCGCCGCCCGGCTTGAGCACACGGGCTGCCTCGCGCATCAGCTTCGCCTTGTCGGGGAGGTTCATGCCGACATGCAGGATCATTGCCGCATCGAAGCTGGCATCCGCGAATGGCATATCCAGCGCGCTGCCTTGCAAGAAGTGCGTCCTGTCGGCCATTCCGGTTCGCTTCGACAGGCTGGTCGCGATATCGACATAGCTTTGAGTGAGATCAATGCCAGTAATATCGGCGCCGGCATTATTCGCGACAAAGCGGGCTGGGCCACCTACCCCCGATCCGATGTCGAGAAGCCTGGCTCCAGGCTTCAGCCCTATCTGATCGAGAAGTTCCCTGGTGGCGGCGATGCCTCCGATGTGGAATTCATCGACCGCTTCGAGATCGCCGGCGCGAAGATGGGCAACATCCACGCCCGTATCGGCGAGCGCCGCAAGAATGCGCTGCTCCAACCCCGATATCTCATAGTGTCGGGCGATGCCCGGTTCCACCGTGGCCACGATCTTTATCCCCGCATCAGACTCCGGTTGATGCTCTCCGCCGCGTCGCGGCCTTGCGCCACGGCTGACACCGTCAGGTCGGCGCCGCCAAAGATGCAGTCGCCGCCGGCCCAGACATTGGCGAGCGAGGTGCGGCCCTCAGTGTCGACCTTGATGCGGCCGCCTTCCAGTTCGAGCGCCGCACCGCTGCCGTTGAGAGCCGAACGAGCAAAGCTCTGGCCGATCGCCTTGAACACCTGGTCGGCGATGAGCGTCAGCCGCTCACCGGTGCCGGCGAGCTTTTCGCCCTTCATCGCGGTGTATTCGAGCTCGATGGCCGACACCTTGCCGCCTTCGGCAATGACCCGCTTCGGCTGCAGCCAGTGGCGGATGGTGACGCCGTTGGCGGCGGCCAGATCCTGCTCGAATTCGGAAGCGTTCATGTGCTCCTGGCCGCGCCGGTAGCAGATCGTCACCTCCTCGGCGCCGAGCAGCTTCGACTGTACCGCCGCGTCGATTGCCGTCATGCCGCCGCCGATGACGACGACGCGGCGGCCGACCGGCAGGCCCGAGAGGTCGCCGGCCTGTCGAAGTTCCGCGATAAACTCCACCGCATTGGTCACGCCTGCGGCGTCCTCGCCATCGGCGCGCAGCGCGTTGACGCCGCCAAGCCCCATGCCGAGAAACACCGCATCGTAGTTCCTGGTCAGATCCGACAGCTGGTAGTCACGGCCAAGCGCCTTGCCGTTCTGGATGTCGATGCCGCCGATCGAGGTGACATAGTCGACTTCGGCCTGGGCGAAATTGTCGACGCTCTTGTAGGCGGCGATACCGTATTCATTGAGGCCACCGGCCTTCGGACGCGCCTCCAGTATCGTCACGTCGTGACCGTGGCGGGCGAGCCTGTGGGCGGCTGCCAGTCCCGCCGGCCCGGCACCGACCACGGCGATCGTCTTTCCGGTCGGCTCGGCGCGCTGGTAGAACTGCTTGTTCTCGGACATCGCGACATCGGTGGCATAGCGCTGCAAGCGGCCGATCTGCACCGGCTTGCCTTCGGCGACCTCGCGCACGCAGACCTCCTCGCACAGCGTTTCGGTCGGACAGACGCGGGCGCACATGCCGCCCAGAATATTCTGGTCGAAGATCGTCTTGGCCGAGCCGATCGGATTGCCGGTCGAGATCTGGCGGATGAACAGCGGAATGTCGATCGAGGTCGGGCATGCATTCATGCACGGCGCGTCATAGCAGAAATAGCAGCGGTCGGATTCGACCAGCGCCTCGTGATGATCGAGCGGCGGATGCAGATCGGAAAAATTGTCGGCGTATTGCTCGGGCGCAAGCCGGCCGCCGGCAATACCTGCCTTGAAATGACCTGTCGCCATTCCTCTTCCCCTTGTTTTCGTTTTGGGAAGGCTAGCATGTTTTATTTTTTTATCAATTGGTCAATTTTCTGGCAAGCCGCTGAAATGGCTCGATAACAACATGACATTATCACTCATGTTATCGATGCTACGTGCCGGTCTCTGAGGTGCCGCCATGTATCGACCTGATCTCGTCCGCGACCAGTTGTTGCAGCCGCCACAGATTGCGATCGCGGATGCCGAACGCTTCGAGGTGGCTGACCGTGTTGTAGAGATATTCCGCACCCGACCCGACATGTCCGCACGCCCTGGCCAGCACTTGGGCCACTGTCTTCAGCGGTTGCCTGAGCGAGGTGCCTCTGCCGGTCACGCCGACCCAGAAGCCCAGCGCCCTGAGCGCGCCCTGATCCGTATGCACCGGAATCCAGCGAACCGAGGCGACACTCTCGTGATCGTCGATCTCGCGCCGCAGCAGCCTTTCGATCTGGGCCGGTTTTTCGCCGTCGGGCAAGCGGTAGATCACCCCGTTGCATCGCCCGCCCCGCTCCAGCGCCATCATCAGGCCCGGCTGCGCGGCGCTGCCGCGCCAGCGCGCAATGTCGAGACAGAAGGAGCGGTGCCAGCCGAAAGCGGTGGCGCGCTGCTGTTCGACGGATTCGAAGGCCGGCTTCCAGATCAGCGAGCCATAGGCAAACACCCATAGCGGTCCCTCGTCCGCCTCGCCGGACAGCCGCCAGGCAAGCGTCTGGAAATCCTCGTCGGTCAGTTGCGTCCAGCTGCCATCAGGACCGGGATCTGCCTCCTCGCGATGGCACAGTGCGACAAGCTCCGGCGTGAGCGACATCAGGCGCATGGATCGACCCCCGTTGACGGTAAACAAAGTCGAAAACCGCAAGATGCGCAAGATTTGCGAATGAGGGGCATCTTGCCGCCATCGATTTCTGGCCCAGATGTCGGATTTCTGTCGCAAGGATCGTCCTAGGATGGATCGAACCGCAATCCACAGCTGGACACGCCCACAAAACTGGAAAACGAGAGGAGCACGACAATGCCAGAGTCCCCCATGCCTTTCTTCTGGTACGAGTTGATGACCACCGACCTCGACGCAGCCGAGGCCTTCTACACAGCTGTGGTCGGCTGGACAGCGCAGCCCTTCGACGCCGCGCCGGGCATGCCGCGCTACATCGTCATGAATGTCGGCGAGCGCGGCGTCGGCGGGCTGATGACGTTGCCTGAGGACGCCGCCAAGATGGGCATGCCGCCGGCCTGGCTCGGCTATATCCACACGAAAGACGTCGATGCTTCGACGAAATCGCTGAAGGCGGCCGGCGGCACGGTCCACCGCGAGCCCGACGACATTCCGGGCGTCGGCCGCTTCGCCGTCGTCGCCGATCCGCAAGGTGCGACCTTCATGTTGATGCAGCCGAGCGGCCCCGATCAGCCAACGGTGCCGGCCACCACGCCAGGCCATATCGGCTGGCACGAACTCTACACGTCGGACTGGAAGGCCGCCTTCGATTTCTACGCCGGGCAGTTCGGCTGGGAGAAAGGCGATTCGATGGATATGGGGCCGATGGGCACCTACCAGACATTCGGGGCCGGGCCCGAATCCGGCGGCGGCATGATGAACAAGCCGGAGCAGATTCCAGTGCCGGTCTGGATGTTCTACTTCAACGTCCCGGCCATAGATGCGGCGGCCAGGCGCGTCACCGACAATGGCGGCAAGATCCTGATGGGTCCGATGGAGGTGCCCGGCGGCAGCTGGATCGTGCAGTGCCAGGATCCGCAGGGCGCGCATTTCGCGCTGACGGCGCCGGTTCGGTAAGATTACTCCGGCGCCAGCACCGCGACCTTGAGGTTCGGCTTCTTCGCACCACTGAGCTGCAGGGTGGCCGGACCAGCCTGCAGCTTGAAGCGCACGCTCTTGCGGATGCCCGGACAGGTCCTGATACCACTGAAAGCCGCCAACTTAACGGCTTTACCGCCCTGAACGACATCGATCCAGGCCTCGTCGGACAGGCTGATCTGAAGCTCTCCCTCCGGGGGCACGGCCACGTTTGCCGTTGCGCCGAATGTACCGGCAGCCGGCGCACGTTCCGGCGGAGCGCTGAAGCTGATCGCGGCGACCGGCGCCAATGCCACATCTGCAGCCTCGCCGACCGAAAGGTCAGCGCCGGACTGCGCAGCGGGCGCCGCCGCAAACAGCGCCTCCTCGCGCGTCACCGGCCATTTGAAGGCAGCACAGCCGGCGTCGTCGGCCACGGCGACGCTGGTGCCTGCAAGGATAGCGAATAGGCTGACGACGACTTTTCTCATGGCAACGGAACCCACATGGTTTGGAATGTCTGGATATCAATACAACCATAGAGAGTTGAATGCAACCCTAGAGAGAAGAAAGGGACGAGGAACATTCCAGTCACCGATTGTTGATGGCAGGCCGTGGGAAGTGAATGGTCCGTTGCCGGGCGGCAATCTATGGCCGGTTCGGGGGTAAAATGGAGATCTGATTTTAGATGAAGCTGTTTGACGGTCTCGCCAAATTTCAGCCACAGGCTTTGGCCGCACTGCGCATCATGACGGCGCTGCAATTCATCGAACATGGCACACAGAAACTGTTCAATTTTCCCGTCAGCGATCATGCCGGCGCCTTGACCGGACTGACGTTGACCGCGGCCATCCTCGAATTCGCCGGCGGCGTTCTCTTGGCGCTTGGGCTCTTCACCCGGCCGGTCGCCTTCCTCCTGGCCGGCGAAATGGCCATCGCCTATTTCATGGCGCACATGCCGCACGACTTCTTCCCCATCAACAATGGCGGCGACGCGGCAATCTCGTTCTGCTTCATTTTTCTCTATCTGGTGTTTGCCGGTCCCGGCGCCCTGGCGCTAGACAATCGCCGCAACGCCTGAGGCGTCAGCGCGCCCTCATCCACGCATCCGCTCGAAATTGGCGTCGAACAGCGGCGCCGATTGCATGCGTGCTGCGTGACGCTTGCCTAGGAGTTCGATCTCGAAACCCTCGGTTTCCTCGGCGATCTCCTTCGGCACGTAGCCGATGGCGACGGACTTCTTCGAATGATGCACATATCCACCTGACGTGACCCAGCCACGCACGGCGCCGTCATACCAGATCGGCTCGTCGCCGATGACATCGGCGTCAGTGGCATCGACGACGAAGGCGCGCAGCCTGAGCTTGCCGCCCTGCTTGCGCTCGGCGAGCGCACCGGCCTTGCCGATGAAATCGGCGTCCTTGCCATAGGCGACGAAGCGGTCGAGCCCGGCTTCCAGCGGTCCGTAGATCGGCCGGTATTCGCGCGCCCAGGAACCGTAGTTCTTTTCCAGCCGCAATGCGTTGAGCGCGCGCGAACCGAACAGGCCGATCGAAAATTCCTCGCCGGCCGCCATCAGGGCCTGGAATGCGGCGCGCTGATATTCCGGCGCCACCCACATCTCGTAGCCGAGATCGCCAGTATAGCTGACGCGCCCGACCAGGCATGGCGCCATGCCGATATCCATCCTGGCAATGGCCATGAACGGAAACGCAGCATTGGAAACATCCGCCCGCGTGACCTTGGCCAGGAGTTCGCGTGCTTTCGGCCCCGCGATCGACAGCCCTGTCAGTTTCGGCCCGAGCGCCTCGATGCGGACCGAGCCATCGTCGGGCAGATGCGCCTCGAACCAGCGCATATGGTACTGTTCGGCGACGCCGGAGCCGGCAAGGAACCAGCTTTTGTCGCCGAGATTGGCCAGCGTGAAGTCGCCGATGAGCTTGCCATCGTCCTTCAGCATCGGCGCCAGCGTCATGCGGCCCGGCTTCGGCAATTTGCAGGCGAGCAGACGGTCGAGCCATGCGGCAGCCCCCTCGCCCGTCACCTTGTATTTGGCGAAGCTCGAAATCTCCGACAGGCCGACGCCAGCGCGAACGGCCGCGACTTCCTTGGCGACGTGAGAAAAATCGCTCGAGCGCCGCCACGAGAACTCATCCCTGACGCCTTCCGGCGCGTACCACAGCGGCACTTCCAGCCCATAGGCCACGCCCCACTGCGCTCCCTTGGCTGACAACAAATCGTAGACCGGCGTTGTCTTCAGCGGCCGGCCGGCAGGCAGTTCTTCATTGGGGAAGCGGATCGAGAAGCGGCGCGAGTAATTCTCGCGCACCTTGGCGTTGGTATAGGCCATCGTCGCCCAGTCGCCATAGCGCGAGACGTCCATGGCCCAGATGTCGGCGCCGGGATCGCCCTCGATCATCCAGTTGGACAGCGCGAGACCCACGCCGCCGCCTTGCGAAAAGCCGGCCATGACGCCGCAGGCGACCCAGAAGCCCGGCAGGCCGCGCACCGGTCCGACCAGCGGATTGCCGTCGGGTGCGAAGGTGAAAGGCCCGTTGATGATCTGCTTGATGCCGGTGTTCTGGAAAGCCGGGAAATGCCGGAAGCCGACTTCCAGCGACGGCGCGATGCGGTCGATATCCGGCTCCAGCAATTCATGGCCGAAATTCCACGGCGTCTGGAACTCGGACCACGGCTTGTTGGCCTTCTCGTAGGTGCCCATCAGCATGCCGCCGCGTTCCTGGCGCAGATAGAGCTCGCCGTCAAAATCCACCGCGTGGATGATTTCCGTGCCGGTCTTGGCGTTCCAGGCGGCGACTTCCGGCATGTCCTCGGTGATGAGGTACATGTGCTCCATCGCCAGCACCGGCAGTTCCAGCCCGACCATGCGGCCGACCTCGCGCGCCCAAAGGCCGCCGGCATTGACGACATGCTCGGCCACCACCTCGCCCTTGTTGGTGATGACGCGCCACAGCCCGTCGGGGCGCCGCACGATGTCCTCGACCTTGGTGAAGCGCTCGACCTCGGCGCCGAGCTTGCGCGCGGCCTTGGCATAGGCGTGGGTGACGCCGGATGGATCGAGATGGCCGTCCTCCTTGTTGCGCACCGCGCCGACGAACTGCCTGGGATCGATGAGCGGCATCAATTCGGCCGCCTCGTCAGGCGAGATCTCCTCGAGGTCGATGCCGAGATAGCGGCCCTTGGCGACGACGCCGCGCAGCCAATCGAGCCGCGCCTCGGTGGCGGCCAAAAGCACGCCGCCTGTCAGGTGCACGCCGGTCGCCTGACCGGACAGTTCCTCGATCTCCTTGTAAAGCGAGATCGTGTACTTCTGCAGCTTGGCGACATTGGGATCGCCGTTGATCGTGTGCATGCCGCCGGCCGCGTGCCAGGTCGAGCCCGAAGTCAGCTCGTCGCGCTCCAATAGAACGACATCGGTCCAGCCATGGCGGACGAGATGGAACAGCACCGAGCACCCAACGACACCGCCGCCAATGACCACGACCTTTGCATGCGATTTCATGGTTTTTCTCGTTATTTCAGGGAGTTGGATTGTTGTGTGGATTCAAGATGGGAATTGACAAGAGCAGCTGTCACGGCTCGCCCTGCCCGATCGCTTCCTTGCGCTTGGCAACATAGGCTTCCAGGGCTTCGCGCACGGCGATGTCCATCACCGGTTCGACATAATCTTCCAGCGCCTTCTTCCACAGCCGCGTCGCGCGCGCCGTCGTGTCGAGCCCGCCGGCCTCCTGCCAGGCCTCGTAATTTTGCCAGTTGGACAGCATCGGTTGGTAGAAGGCGGTGGCGTAGCGCTCCAGCGTGTGCGGTTCGCCGAAGAAATGGCCGCCGGTCGGCACCGCCCCCAGCGCCTCGACTGCCAATTCGGCCTCGTTGACCTCGATCGGACGCAAAAACTCCATCATGTGCTGGATCATCTCGACATCGATGATGAACTTCTCGAACGACGCGGTCAGCCCGCCCTCCTGCCAGCCGGCGGCGTGATAGACGAGGTTGCCGTGGCCGAGCACGGCGCCCCACAGCGCCATCAGCGTCTCATAAGCCCCTTGCGCGTCGGCGGCGTTGGAGGCCGAGCCTGGCGTCGTCCGGTAGGGCAAGCCATACCGCCGTGCCAATTGCCCTGACGCGATGTTGGCTTTGGTATTTTCAGGCGTGCCGAAAGCCGGCGCGCCCGACTTCATGTCGACATTGGATGTGAAGGCGCCATACATGACCGGCGCGCCGGGCCGCACAAGCTGCGTCAGCACGACGCCGAACAGCGCCTCGGCGTTCTGCTGCGCCAATGCGCCGGCAAGCGTCACCGGGCTCATTGCCCCCATCAGCGTGAATGGTGTCACCGCCACCGACTGGCCGAACTCGGCCATGGTCATCAATCCCTCGGCCATCATCTCGTCGAAGCGGCGCGGCGAGTTGACCGAGATGATGGTGGTGATGCCGGGATCGTCGCGCATCTGGTCCAGCGTCAGCCCGCGCGAGATTGCCATCATCTCGATGCCGTCCAGCGCCCTGCCCCGGCCGATGGCCGAGACGTGGAAGCTTTTGTCGGTCAGCGTCAGATTGGCGAGGTAAGTATCGAGATGGCGCGAATTGGCCGGCAGTTCGACCGGCGCGCAGACCTGGTTGCCGAGCATATGGATGCAGTTGAAATGCTGCGCCAGCCGGACAAGGTCAGAGTAGTCACGCAAGTTTCCGGCGCGGCGACCGCGTTCCATGTCGTGCACATTGGGCGGCCCGGCGACCAGAGTGAAGTTGATCGTGTTGCCGCCGAGATGGACGGTGTAGGCCGGATTGCGCGGCGTCAGTGTATAGTTCGACCGGGTCGTCTTCAGCACGTCCTCGATCATGCCCCGGTCGATGCGGACATTCGCCGACGCATGATCGACCGCAGCACCCGCGCTCTCGAACAGCGACAGTGCCCGCGGGCTCATCACCTCGATGCCGAAATTCTCCAGAATGTGCATCGACGCCTGGTGGATCGCCTCGATCTGATCGGCTGAAAGCATCGCCATCGGCGGATAGGGATTGGTGACGCGGCGCAGCGGCAGTTGCGGAATGGCGGCCGGCCCCCTGTTGCTGGTTCGTTCAGTGCCGCGCTTGCGTCTTGGTTCGGTCATGCGCGGCATCAAAGCGCCGTGGCTCAAACCAGGCTGTCAGAAATCCGCCGTCCGCGGGCGTGATTTTAGCCAAGGCGGCACATTGGGAATTTTCGCCCGACAAAAGCGACAAGAAAGGTCGGAATATTTGTCCTCCGTGCCCGGTCAAAAGCAGCCGATGAGCGATTAAGAAACGCAGCAAGATTCCTTTTATGATTTGGGCCTATTCGTCCTCCAATGCGTAGGTCGAGTTTTAGTAAAATTGTAGCTGTCTCCGTGTTGCTGGCGCTGTCGGCCTGCGCCACGCCGCCAAGCCATATCAACGATGTCTGCGCCGTCTTCGACCAGAATGACGGCTGGTTCGACAATTGGCAGGCGGCGGCCGAACGCGCCGAACGGAAATACGGCGTGCCCGTCCCCGTGCTGATGGCGACGGTGCGCAAGGAATCCGGCTTCAAGAGCAACGCCAGGCCGCCGCGAAAAAAGCTGCTCGGTTTTATTCCCTGGAAACATGTCTCAAGCGCCCACGGCTTCTCGCAAGCGCTGGACGGCACATGGTCGCAATATCAGAGCGAGACAGGCAATTGGGCGGCGCGGCGGACCAAATTTGCCGACGCTGTCGATTTCGTCGGCTGGTACCACTCCAAGACGTCAGACACCTATGGCGTTGCCCGCAACGACACCTACAATCTCTATCTCGCCTACTATCTCGGCTGGACCGCTTATGGCCGCGGCAACCGCGGCGATGCCGGCGTCCAGAACTATGCGCGGGCGACCGAGAAGATGGCGCGCGATTACGCTGACCAGTTGAGGCAGTGCGGCAACTGAATCTGCCGGAGTCTTTTGCGGCCAGGTGAAATCACTTGGCATTGTTGATGCAATGTTGAGACCCGGATCGGGAACAGATTTCAGCGGTTCATTCGGTGGGGATAAGGTGAAGAACCGACTTCCCCCCTTTACCGCCGCCGTAGACAATTTTCGATCGAAGGTCGCCAACTTACCGTCACGCGTCCTGGCAAGCGCCAGCAGATAACTATCTGTGACTTGCGCCGAGGTCAGGATCTTGCCTGCATCGATATCGGCGGAGCCGACCAGGCTGATGTCGTCAGGCCAGAACTGATGTGGCCCATGACGAATGTCCGGTGGATTCGAACCATTGATGGGCATCGTCATGCGCAACATGACCGGGATCGATCAGCGCAATCAAGACGTTGACGTCGAGCAGAAAGGTCACGGCAATTCGTCGCGAAGCGTATTGACCGTTTCGAGATCAACCATCGGGCTGCCAGACCGGGACGAAAGCAATGGAATACCGTTGCGCTCACCGTCAGCCTGGGGTCGCCGCAGCGAACGACGAACAAGGTCGGAGATGACCTCGCCAACGCTGCGATCTTGCTGCTGCGCCATAGCCTTGGCGGCAAGGAGGCCTCCTTTCTGCGCATCAAACATCACGCATCAGATAGGGCAACAAACAGAAATGCTCAAGGGGACGTGGTATGCCTATCCTTGGTACATACGAGATGTCGCGACGCTTCGGAGGCAATGCACCAACTGAAGGCATTTACCCGTCGCCCGTCAGCTCGGCTTCTTGCCGCCCGGGCGCTTCGGCGGATCACCAGCGAAGCCCGGGCCACTGCCGTGCGGCGCATCGTCCGGGACGCCCTCATGCGCTGCGTGTTCCTTGTCGAATTTGATCACCGGCTCCATCTTGGCCAGCACGTCGTCGGCAAGCCAGCACAGGCTCATATGGCCATCGCCGAGATGCTTCACCGGGGGCACTTTGGTCTCGCACAGATTGTCCGGCACCAGCTTCTTGTAGCCGCAGCGCGTCTGGAACGGACAGCCGCTCGGCGGGTTCATCGCCGACGGAATGTCGCCTTCCAGCACGATGTGTTTCTTTACCACGCTGGTGTCGGCGATCGGGATCGCTGACAGGAGCGCCTCGGTATAGGGATGATAGGGCGGCGCGAAGATCTGGTCTGTCGTGCCCTGTTCGACGATATAGCCGAGATACATGACCACGACGCGGTCGGCGATGTAGCGCACGACGGACAGATCGTGGCTGATGAACAGCATCGTCGTCTTGTTCTTGCGCTGGATGTCCATCAAGAGCTCGGTCACCGCCGCCTGCACCGACACGTCGAGCGCCGAGACCGGCTCGTCGGCCACCACCACCTTGGCGTCGCCGGCAAAGGCACGCGCCACGCCGATGCGCTGCTTCTGGCCGCCTGAAAGCTGGCGCGGCTTGCGGGTTTCGAATGCTCTCGGCAGCTTCACCAGGTCGAGCAGCTCAAGCATGCGCTTGCGCCGCTCGGCGACATTGTTGCCGACATTGAATTTTTCCAGCGTACGGATGATCTGGGAGCCCACGGAATGGCTCGGATTGAGCGTGTCGAACGGATTCTGGAACACCATCTGGATCGACGACACCGTATCGACGCTGCGTTTTTCGATACCGGTCGACTGGATCTCCTTGTTGCCGAGCGTCACAGTGCCGGAGCTTGCCGTCTCCAGCCCGAGCAGCACCTTGGCCAGGGTCGACTTGCCGCAGCCGGACTCGCCGACGATGGCGACGGTCTCGGATTCGCGCGCCATGAACGAAATCGTTTCATTGGCCTTGACGACGCGGCCTTCGCTCGAACCGAACACCTCGCTCCCGCCGACCTTGTAGTATTTCCGGAGGTCTTCGATCTTGAGCACCGGCGCGCCGGGCACGACGCGCTCGTTGACTTTCTTGGCGCCGGGTGGCAGCGCCTCCCAATCGATCTCGTTGAAGCGCACGCAGCGCGAAAAATGGCCCTCATGGCCTTCGACCGCGATCATCGGGATTTCGGCGGCATTGCAGACGCCTTCGACGAAATGGTGGCAGCGCGGGCCGAAATTGCAGCCCTTCGGCCGCTCGTGCGGCAGCGGCAATTGTCCCGGGATGGAGATCAGCGGCCGTGAGTTCTTGTCGGCGCCGGGCAGCGGGATCGAGCGGAACAGACCCTGCGTGTAGGGATGGCGCATCCGGTCGAACACGTCCTTGATCTTGCCCGTCTCCACCGCCTCGCCCGAATACATCACAGTGATGCGATCGCAGGTCTCCAGGATCAGGCCGAGATTGTGCGACACGAAGATCATCGAGGTGCCGAACTTCTCGCCGAGACCCTTGACCAGATCGACGATGCCCGCTTCCACCGTCACGTCGAGCGCCGTCGTCGGCTCGTCGAGTAGAAGCAGCGCCGGCTTCGACAGCAGCGCCATGGCAATGACGATGCGCTGCTGCTGACCGCCGGAAAGCTGGTGCGGATAGGAGCGCATCATGCGCTCGGGATCGGGCAGTCTCACCGAGCGGACCATTTCGAGCGCTCGTTTATAGGCCTCTTCCTTCGACACCTTGTCGTGGATCAGCGGCACTTCCATCAATTGCTGACCGACCTTCATCGCCGGGTTGAGGCTCGCCATCGGTTCCTGGTAGATCATCGCGATCTTGTTGCCGCGAATGGCGCGCAACTCCTCGTCGGACAGCTCGCCCATGTCCTTGCCCTGGAACTTTATCTTTCCGCCGACGATCTTCCCGATATTGGAGAGGTCGCGCATGATGCCGAGCGAGACGGTCGACTTGCCGCAGCCGGATTCGCCGACGATGCCCATCGCCTCGCCGGGCATGACGGTGCAGGAAAAGTCCATCACGGCCGGTATCTCGCCCTTGCGGGTGAAGAAGGAGATCGACAGGTTTTCGATCTCGATGATCGGCCCATTGGTCGGCTCGGCGGGATTTCGAACTGCCTCATTCATGGGTCGCTCCAATCCTTGGTCTACGGGCAAGCAGGGTCGAAGACCCGGCCATCAATCTTTCATCGACTGTTCGCGCAGCGAGTCGGCCAGGAGATTAAGGCCCAGCACGAACGACATCAGCGCAATCGTCGGCGGCAGCGCCGGATGGATGAAGGAGCGCAGCAGGCGGCTGGCGTCCTTGATCGCGGTGCCCCAGTCCGGGCTCTCCGGCGCCAGCCCCAGCCCGAAATAGCCGAGCGTGCCGAGCAGGATCGTGGTGTAGCCGATGCGCAGGCAGGCATCGACGATCAGCGGCCCGCGCGCATTGGGCAGGATTTCCCACAGCATGATGTACCAGGGCGATTCACCGCGCGTCTGCGCCGCCGCCACATAGTCGCGCGTCTTGATGTCCATGACCAGGCCGCGCACGATGCGGAACACGCCGGGGCTGGAGGCGAACACCACGGCTACGAAGATGTTGAGCTGGTTTGGATCGATGTGGATGATCTTCAGCGGATCCCTGTCGAAGACAAGGCCGGTATAGACCCAGCCGCCAATGATCAGCGTCAGCCCGAGCAGGATGTAGAGCCGATCCGGCCGGTTCTTGTAGCGGGTCCAGAACAGCACGCTGAAGAAGATGATCGGAAACAGGAAGAAGATGCCTGCCAGCCCATAGGGGATCGGCGTCTCCATGATGCCTGGTGTCACCAGGAGGTAGAACAGCAGGATCACCGGGAAGGCTAGAACAAGGTTCGCGAGGAAGGACAGTACCGTGTCGATCTTGCCACCATAGTAGCCCGCCGGCAGGCCGAGCGTGATGCCGACCATAAGCGCGAAACCGGTCGCCGCCGGCGCGATGATCAGCACGATCTGGCTGCCATAGACCATGCGGGAAAACACGTCGCGGGCGAGCTTGTCGCCGCCGAAGAGGTAGATGAGTCCCGATTTCGGTTCGATCGCGCCGGGCAGCGCGTCCTTCATGATCGGGATCTGGGCAAGTGGATCGAAGGGCGCGACGGTCGATGCGAAGATCGCCGTGAACAGCCAGAACAGGCAGATGCCGACGCCGACGATGCCGACGCCGCTGTCGAAGAGCTGGCCGTAGAGGCCGAGCTTCTTCTTGTAGAGGAAACTCGCCCCCATGACGATGGCCAGAGCGACCCAGACCGGCCAGAAACGCGCCAGCACGCCAAGCACGATATTGAAGGCACCGATATATTCGACCTGCATCCGCCCGATCCCCTACTGAACTCTGATACGCGGATTGAGGAACGCGTAGCCGACATCGGAAATGAGCTGCGTGATCAGCACGATGAACACCGAGACCAGCGAGCAGCCCAGCAAAAGGTCGATATCGTTGTTGCCGGCCGCCTCGACCAGCGTGTAGCCAAAGCCCTGGTAGCGGAACATCACCTCGACGATGACGACGCCGGTGAGCAGCCAGGGAAATTGCAGCATGATGACGGTGAACGGCGCGATCAGTGCGTTGCGCAGCGCATGCTTGACCACGACGCTGCCGAAGGACAGGCCCTTCAGCCGGGCGGTGCGGATATATTGCTGCGTCATCACCTCGACCATCGAGGCGCGGGTCATGCGAGCGATGTAGCCGATGCCGTAGATCGCCAACGTCATGACCGGCAGCGTGAAATTATAGAAGGTGATGCCCTGGCTGGCCGAAGCCGCCGAACCGTTCAGTATGCCCAGCCATGAGGCGAAGATGACGGTGAAGATGACGCCCGAGACATATTCAGGCGTCGCCGTCGAGGCGATCGAGGCCACCGACAAAGTCCGGTCGGTTCGCGAACCCTCACGCATGCCAGCGAGGATGCCGATCAAAAGCGAGACCGGCACCATCACCACAAGCACGCAGAACATCAGGATGCCGGTGGCGCCGAGCGCCGGGAAAAGTTTCGACGCGACTGTCGTCTTGAACTTCGTCGAGCAGCCGAAATCACCTTGCAGGATGCCGGAGAATGTCGGCTCTACCGGATCGTTGCAGAATGAGAAACGCTGCGAGACTTTGCCGGTCGCCGGGTCAGTGATCGGCTGCTTGGGCACGACGCCCAGCCATTGGCCATAGCGGGCGAAGAAGTTCTGGCGGTAGCCATGATTGACCAGCCAGCTCTCGAGCTGCTCGGCCGAGGTGTGCATCTCGGTCTGGCTGATCGCCAGCTTCTTCAGATTGGGTTCGAGATTGATCAGGAAGAAGACGATCATCGTCAGGCACAGCATCGTCAATGCCATTGTGCCGAGACGTCGAAGGATAAAAGAAAGCATGGCGGCCCCCTGCCGGTGGGGTTGGGGTCAGGTGCTGTCAACCCTTGAATTGTCGCATGAGCCGGCTTGGAAAGTCAGCAGCCTTTTTGCGCTGACCCCCGTTTTCCGCTCATGTTCGAAAAGGGAGGGAAGGGCGAACGCCCTCCCTCCCTTTGGCATCGATCAGGCCTGGTCGAGCCAGACCTTGCCATAGTCGCGCTCATACGTCGGATGCATGGCGTAGTTCTTAACGGCAGCCACCGAGTGACTATAGAGATTGCGCCAAAAGGGCTGGATGATGATGCCGGAATCCTGCAGTATCTGCTCGATATCCTTCATCATCTCCTTGCGCTTGGCGGCGTCGGCGACCGAAAGCGCGGCGTTGAGCTTGGCATCCCAATCGGGATTCGACCAGGCAGACTCATTCCAGGCTTCTCCGGTGCGGTAGCCGATCGCCAGAACCTGGACGCCGAGCGGCCGCATGTTCCAGTTGGTCATCGACAGCGGATACTTCGTCCAGTCGTTCCAGAAGGTCGAGCCCGGCAGCACCGTGCGCTTCACCTTGATGCCGGCGTCGCGCATCTGCGCGGCAATCGCATCGCCTGTGTTCTTGTGCCAGTCTTCGTCGACCGTGATCAGCTCGTGCTCGAAATCGGCCTGACCGGCTTCCTCCATAAGCGCCTTCGCCTTGGCCGGATCGCGGGCGATCTTCGGCAGTTCGTAATATTCCGGATGGATCGGGCAGACATGGTGGTTTTCCGCCACGGTGCCGGCATTGCCCATGCCAAGCTGCAGCACGACGTTGTTATCCACTGCCAGCTGCAGCGCATTGCGCACCTTCTGGTCCTCGTAAGGCTTGTTGGTCACATTGGTGCGGCAGACGATGGTCGCCGCGGTGACCACCTCGTACTTGACCAGGTCGACACCGTCGAGGATCGACACATAGTCGGCCGACGTCTCGAAATTGGTATGGACCTCTCCCGATTCGAAGGCACTGACAGTAGCCGCGGGATCGGTGCCGTAGTCGATGAACTCGATGCCGTCGAGGAAGACCTCGCCGTCCCACCACTTGTTGTCTTCGCGGCGCTTGTAGACGACTTTCTGGCCGACATCGTAGGAGACGAGTTCGAACGGGCCGGTGCCGATCGGGCAGGCCTTGAAATCGCCGCCCTTTTCGTCGAAGGTCTTGTGGACGATGAGACCGGGATAGTCGCACATGTTGGGAATGAGCGCGATATCAGCCGTGTCGAGCTTCAGCTTCACCGTCAAATCGTCGACCTTGGTCACGGCGCTTTCGTCCAGCTTGTCGTCCTTGACCAGCGAGCCGAGACGGCCGGGCATCGAATTGCCTTCAGCCTTTTTGTCGGCCCAGCGCTTCAGGTTGAAGATCACGTCGTCCGCAGTGAATGCGTCGCCGTTCGACCACGTCACGCCCTTGCGCACATGCAGCGTGTACTCGGTGGCATCGTCGTTGACGTCCCAGCTCTCGAGCAGATAGGGGCGGAACGTGAATTCGGTGGTGTACTTGACCAACGGCTCGAGCGCCTGGCGCTCGGCATTAGCGATTTCAGACCAGTCGGCCTTGCGCGGGTCCTTTGGATCCTTGATCCACATCGCGACCTTCAGCGTGCCGCCCTTCTTGCCCTGCACTTCTTCCGCCTTCGCGGGCGTGGGGTCGGCGAGGCCGAGCATGCCATAGGCCATCGCCGTGGATGCGCCAAAGACGCTGGCCAAGGCGAGAAATTCGCGGCGATCCATTTTTCCTGCCTTGGCTTCTTCGGCCATTGCCAGGATATGATCCGGAACGCGGTCACCATTACTTTTGTAGATTGCCATGACTGACTCCCATTGTTGGCTTTCTGCCTTTTAACATTCCGCATCCGCGCCATGTTGTCAAAGACAGCGAGGATTGGGAACATGCAGGGAATGTGCAACTTTGAAAGGCGGGCAGTTCGCGTGATAGCGACAGTCTTGGCGCAAAATTGCTACTGTCGGCAGATTCGCTCGAATCTCCAGCGCCGATTAAACTGATACATTCGCCCAGATCCAAACAGCGCCAGCCGATGCCGGACATGATGCCAAAACAGCGCCGCTGCTGTCGGCCGGCTCAGTACTCGCGTTCGTAGAAAATGCCGCCCTTGGCTTCGCCGGCATCGTTGGCCTCGCCGCGCAATTTGACGCCGCGCCCGACATTGAGATCGATCGTCGCCTTGCCCGACCCCGGCTTGTCGCCCTTCTGGATCGTCACATAGGTGCGGTCGTTGAGATATTTGCCCGCCGAGACCGCGGTGCCGCCCTTGTCGTCCGTCGTCACGTCGAGATCGTCGACGCCTATCGCGCTACGCAGGTTTTCGAGCAGCGAGGTCGAACCACCGACGCCGGCGAGCTGCGCAGCCGCTTCAGCGAGCTGGGCGATCTGCAGCGGCGACAGGTTCGACATCGATCGGCCAAAGATCAACTGTGCCAGCACCTCGTCCTCCGGCAGCGCCGGCACCGAGGAGAAGGTGAATTTCGGATTGGTCGCCTCGCCCGAAACGACGATGGTGACGGTAGCGCTGGTCGTGGTGGATGTTGCGGTCAGGTTGAGATAGGGCACCAGCGAGCCCGAAAAGCCGACCGTGCCTTCGGTGAAGGTCAGCCGCTTGCCGAGGATCGTCAGCCGCCCGCGTTGCAAGGTGAAGGTGCCGACCGCTTGCGGCGACGAAGCCGGACCGGTCAGCTTGAGCGAACCGCCAAGCTCGGCGTCGACGCCCCTGCCCTGGATGAAGATCTGGTTCGGCGCATTGACCGTGACGTCGAGGTTGAGGCCGCTGCCGCCACTGCCGCCGCTCGCGGTTGGCGGACGCAGCGCCTTGTCCTGCGCGCGCACGGCGCCTGGCGCGTTCTTGTGCTTGACGTCGAGCGCCGCCAGGGAGCCCGGCAGCTTTTCGGGAACGGTAATCACGGTCTTGCCCAGATTGATGGCGCCCGAAATCACAGGCGCCGAAGCAAGCGGTCCCTTGATCGTCAGGTCGCCGCCGAGATTGGCGGTGACCACCCTGCCGTCAGTGTAGCGGCCATCGACCAGCTTGACCGACAGGTCGGCCGGAAAACCTTGCGCCGGATCGATACCGACCGTGCCGCTGGCCGACAGGCTGCCGCGCGTCGACAGCGTGCCGGTCAGATGGTTGATCCTGGCAACGCCGTTGCCGATGGAAACGTCCGCGGTGATGTCGTTGATGGCAAGGCCGGAGCGCGCATCGACCAGGCGGGCGCCTGATGTGCTGACCGTGCCTGATATCACCGGCGACGTCGCCGGGCCGCGCACCTGCACATTGACATTGGCCGTACCGCTCAGCGACAGGCCTTGCGCGGCGAGTGTCCGCGTCAGGAAGGCGAATGGCACATTGCCCGAAAAATCGAGTGCAAGCGTGGGCGTGCCTGATGTCGTCACCGTGCCGCCGCCCTTGAGGCCAATGCCGGTTCCGTCGCTTATGTTGGCCTCGAAGGCCAGCCTGTTGCTGGCGAAGCTGCCGGAGGACGACACGCTCATGCCGCCGAAACCAGCGCCACGGGTCTGTGACGTCTGGATGCCAGAGGCGTCTATCTTGAAGGCCACGGCGGGATTGGCCGGCGCGCCTGTCACCTTGACCGTGCCCGAGATCGAACCGGCGGCATCGAGGCCCGGCGAAAAACTGTTGGCGAGCGAGACCGGCACCCGCGCCAGCGTCGCATTGAGATCGAGCGCCTGCCCGACCTTGCCCGTCACCGTCGCCGTGCCGCCGCCGAGGTTGAGCACCAGTCGGTCCAGGCTGGTCGTGCCGTTGGCGATGGTGATGGTCGAAGCCTGGGTGATCGCCGCCTTGATCCCCTGCACCGTCGCCTGACCTGAATTGAGCTCGACCGTCGTGGTGCCATTGGCGACCTTGACGCGGCCGGCGGCCTTGGCGGGAATGTCCTTGACGGTGGCCCCGCCGGAAAAGCCCGTCCAGTCGCCATCACGCTTGAGGTCGACATCGATGCCGCGGATGACGGTGCCGCCCGAGGTCACGCTGTCGGCGCGGACCTTGCCGGAGATGACCGGCGCGGCGAGGTAATTGGCGATCAGCGCGTCGATGGTGACGGTCTTTGCCGAAAGATCGCCGCGTGAGATCGAAGCGGTCGAAGCCTTGATGGCGACGTTGGGGGCATTGCCGGTCTTCGAGAAGGCAATCGTGCCGCGCACGTCGCCTTCCGCCTTTTCCAGCGCGAGTGCGGCAAGCGGTCCGATGTCGGGCAGATCGAGCGCCACGGTGCCTTCAGGCACAAAGGCATCGTCGAGCGCAAGATCGCCGGAGATCCGGTTCTTGCCGAGCGACAGCAACAGGCCATTGATGGCGCGCTTGCCGTCGGATGTCGCCAGCACGGCGCTGCCTTGCAGGGC
>NZ_NWQG01000152.1:0-16067 GCF_002529485.1 Mesorhizobium sanjuanii | reverse complement strand
ACATCACAAGTCACCTATTGGAAGTGAATTACGAACCATCGCTCACAATTCAATCTGACAATCGCCGCTCTACTCGCTTAGCCGGCCCGAACGATGACCCATCATAAACCTCGACGCATATCCGGCGGGCGAGCGTTTCCCGGGCAAATTCGCATCCAGCACCAATTGTTCGATAAAGCCCTGATTCATTTCAAATTCCACGCACTCGTCAAGCTTGTCAACAATCCATAGCCTGTATCGATCGATCTTTGGATTTGTGCTATTTTTCTTATCATACCCGCAATCGTTTGGTGGTATATCTTGGGGCTCAGCTGGAATAAGCATAATTTTCGGCTTCGGCAAATCATAACAATGACCTTCAAAAGAATAGCTTACAATTATTCCGGCCGTCATATTTTTTTGTTTCTGCTGCATTTCCGAAAATAATACGGCAGTAGAAATAACAAGCCGGCCAATTTTCATGTCCAATTCTAGTTGTGCGGAATATCCTGCGGGAATTGGAAATGGAAAGGGTAAATGATTGGCCAGCTCCAACGGGTCATCGTGATATTGTCTTTCAACTTTGGCAAACTCTGCCTTGACCTTTTGGTTTGCAGCCGTGTCCTGCGCAGCAGTGCCAGCCGAAGCCGTGACAGAGACGTCAATGCCAGATCTGGATCCAACTGGATGAGGGTTGTTTGGGAAAAAGACGCCCGAATTGCCAGGGATACCGTAGAGCCTGACCTGCGTCGCGCTGTACGCCTCGTTTGGATAGGTTAGTGTTGGCCTGTGGAAATCGCTCATGTCGTTCTCCTCTTGAGTTTCACGGAGTCATAAGATTTCTCGCCAAACGAAATTGCCTTCGAAGGATTTGGCCAGAGCCGGGCTGACACGATCGGCCGTGTCGAGGATGGTTTCGGCCGCGTTTGCGAATGTCAGGTCGTTGGAGTCTAGCAAAACCCAGGCCCTCGCCAGAGCAAGACAAACCTCGTCACGTGCCCTGACTAATTCGCTCTTGAACAGGAACGGACGCGCTCGGTATGCCTTGGCCGTATAGGCTGAGATGCGGTCTATCGCCGATGCATCAATATCCTTGAGGTCCACTCCGAGCAGTCTCGCGTCGGCAAGGTCCTGCTGCACCAGGCCGGCATGATAGACTTCGACCAGCGTGTCGAACACGGCGCCGGTGAAGGGCCGCGACCGGTCGTGGACCTCCGCGCTGACCTCCGACATCTTGCGGGCATTGCTCGCCAGCCGGAGCTGGCGGTCGCCGGTCAGCTCCGCAATGCGATTCAATTCGTTGAGGACAAGAAGGTTGGCTTGGCTATGCCGCAGGAGCCGATCCATGCCGCTGTCGAAATGAAGGAAGGACATCAGCGAGATCAAGTCAGAGCTGGCTTCATGAAATGCCGCGAAATCTCCGGCGGCGAGGCCGTTCCATGGCATGCCGTAGAGGGAGAACTGTATCGCGTGACCGACCTCGTGGGCGATCACATCGAAGTTCAATGCGTACGGATGCCCGCGCGCGGAGTCTTCGAATTCACGGCCCAGTTCGAGAAAGCCATAGCCGGACTGCGCGTTTTCCCAATCGACAAGGGGAATGATCTCGAGGCGCTCATAGGTGTCCGCGAAGTGCCACGCGACAGGCTTGCCGACATAGCTTTCCCAAATGTCCAGCACACGGCTGACCGAAGCAAAGGCATGCGCCGCCAGGAATTGCCGCGACCCAACAGGAATCTGGTCGAAGTGCCCCTCATAGTCAGGTTCCGCCGGCGCAACAACGTCGCCGACAAATGGCGGAAGATAAGGAAACTCGTAGGGCTGCTTTTCAAGGATGGGATCGCGCACATACATCCGAGAATCTTCCGGACCGGCACGAATTTGTCCGGGCGGTGTGGAGAGCCAGACCGTTTCAGGTCTTTCGTATCCGGAAACATGGGGCGCTTGAGGGAACAGAAGAAAACGAGTCCCGCCTGACATACTGTCGTGGCTGGCGTTTCGAGCATCCCCAAGCTCGGCCTCCCTCATATTAACCATGCTAGCATGACGCGAGCTTGCCGTAAATTGCAGCCCCTGCGAACTGCCTGCCAAGGCCATCAGATATCGAGGCCAGCGTCGTCCAAATCCTGCTTGAAGGCGACGGTCATTCTGAAATCACGCAGCAGTCCTGGCCTCGGTAGGCCAGCACGCAGGAGCTGCATCGCAGCGAGCGCGTCATCTTTCTTTTGCGACACGAAAGCGCTGGAAAGTTTCTTGCCGAACGCAGCGATCTCGTCGTCGTTCGAAGTCGGCAGAGCATGGCGGATCATGCTGATCACGCTGCGGTCGCGGAAATTCAGGGTGGCAGCGGCTTTTTCGAAATTTTCGGCTTCGCTCCTGGCGACCTGGCCCAGTCTGAGCGCGTTACGAAGCGTTCTGCGCAGGTCGATCAGGGCGTGGGTGAGCTGGCAGAAGTTGGCTTCTTCCGGACCATGGAGAACGGCAACGGCGTCGTCCCGTGCAAAGGGGAAACGCCGATACCATCGATAGATGAGGCCGACACCGCGCATATAGGGATGGAGTTCCGCCGCCCGCAGGGCACCCATGCTAGCCGCGCCGACAACAGTGATGCCTTGCCCGACCGCCCAGAGGATTTCCTTGTGACGAACCGCCGGCTCCAACTGGAACCCGCCGTCGACAATCAAAATGGCAGCGGGATCGAAATGCTGTACGGCAGCAACAATGGAACCTTGCACCGCCGGCGGAAGGCACACAACGTCCGCCAACCTACCTGCGTCGGCGTGCGATAGCGTTGGGCCGGTAAACACAAGAGTCGGCCGCATCTGGCTAACCACCCAGCAGCGGAAACAGCTGCGGCATCACGACCTTTACCGCCGCAAAATGCTCGAAAGGGCTGGTATCCAGGCGCACAAGATTGACAGCATCGATGCCGCAGCGTTCCAGGTCGGCAAGAAGGCCGGGCAAAGTTGCGGTGGCCAAGACCGGCAGATCTGGCCAATGGATTCTTCCTGGCCCTTCATGAATCAGCCGCCGGTGCGCATCGATCATCTGCCAATCAGGATATTTGTGATAGGTCGCGCGCGTAAGGTCGTCGCGAGCGCCCGATATTGCAGCGAGCCTGGCCTGCACAGCTTCCTGGACGGCATGGACTATTGCTGCGGCGGGATCAAATGCCGCCGCGGAACCTTCGGTGGGCAAATGAAGCAAGGCCGTTTCGCGCGGATTTGTCTCCATGAGGTGGCAGAGGATGACCGGTACACCGGTTGGCGACGGAGCGAGCCACAGACCGACCATCAGATTTTTCTGCGCCATGCGATCCAACAAATCGATGACCCTCAAATCCTTGATGGAAGCCGGGTCGATGCGTTGCAGTTGGAGGAAGCCGTGGGCGCGTTGAAAGCGGGCGATTGCATCACGTTCGATGCATTCCAATATCCCATGGACAATGGCGTCGACCTCATGCAGGGCCGCTGCGAGTCCCATTGTCGTGCCCCAGAAAACGCCGTCGTTCCTATCAGGCGGCCAGATATAGGCTGTATGGACCAGTTCAAGCGGCACCCAGGCTGAGCTGCCATCGATGAGATTTTCGGCGGCGGTCCACGCCAGTTTGGTGTCGTGCCAGTCGACCGGAGCGGTCGTCCGAACGTGCTTCGCAAATCGTTCCGCGGCGATATCGAGCGCGCGCGCTTTGGCCGAGATGATTTCGAAACGATCAATGCGTTCGGCAAAGAAACTTTCCGCGGCCTCAAGCAGCGCCGAGATGGCCGCGCCAGTCATGTCGGCGCCCTTTCCTTGGGAAACCGCGTTTGACAAGGAGAGAGGCCGCGTCACCTGCGCCACCGAAATGCCGATGCGATCGAGCCCGGTTATATCGGCCACTCGGGTGATTCCCAGGTCGTCGCGGGCTGCCATGAGGATCGCCAGCGCTTCGTTCGGAGATGGACCAAGGCGCTGATACTGATCCAATGCGGCACCTCAAGGGGCGGGTTCGCGGTTTACGAATAGCGGCGCCCCGGGTTCGAGCGAAGCCTTCTCAGCCGTCACACGGCTGGCAAACTGGTGGAGCAGAGGCTGCGAGACATTAGAGCACTCGAGATCCTCATATGCGGCGATCATGATTGGAACGGCTTTCTGGTCAGCCGCAGTTACCAGACACCGCTCGAACGCAGTGGCAGCCTGGTCGGCGCCGGCCTTGCCCTGGACAAGAATTCTCGCCGTCCGGCGATGCAGTTCGGCAAGCCAATAGCGGCTGCCGCCCGCTTCCGCCTGAACAATCGCCGAATGCAACAAGGCCAGCGCCTCGTCGACCTCACCCGAGCGAGACAAAAGTTCAGCAAACATCCCGCAATAGACCGGCTCGTCCTCGGGAGTCTGGACCTCGCCATGCAGACCAAGCCCCTCGCGCATTTTATCTTTTCCGCGTTTGATCTCCCCGGCATTGCCGTCGCACCATCCCTCGAAAATCTGGGCAGAGACTCTGAGAGAAGGCAGATGATGAATCTCCGTCAGTCTGCGCAAGTCGGCAATGACGGCACGCAGGCTCCCAAAGTCGCGGCGATAGGAATGCAGCATCGCCTCGTTTATCAAGGCGTGAGCGATGCTGCTGGCATGGCCTGTGTGCTTCGCCCACTGCCTGGCCTGCGCCATGAAAGCAAGCGCACTGGTTGAGCGGCCGCTGAACCACAGTGACAGAGCGCGATGCGCCAGCCCACAAACCTTGGCGTCATGTCCGCCAAATCGTGTGGCATTCGCATGCCCCTGTTCGACGTCATAGAGCGGCAAACCGGCATCCACCGCTTCAATGCAGCCATCGTGGCTGCCCCTGTTGAAGTCGACTGCCCAGAGACAGTGCCTCACTTGCAACTGCACTTCGGAATCCCGGACCTCCTGAAGATCGTTCACAATGGCCTGCGCACGCTCGCCGTCGACGACCGAACCCGTGAACCACCATCCCCAGTAGATCGGAAACCATTTGGCGCGCTCTGCGGCAGGGCGTCGCCGTGCGATGGTCACGCCTTCGTCATAAAGCTTGCGAGCATATTCCGAATTCGGGCCTTCGACGGCGGTGAGGACGGGGCCGAGGGCCACCACTGCCGAGAGCTGCAACTCATCTTGCCTGCTGGTATCAGCAAGTTGCTTGCAAAGCGCTAGGGCGCGCTCAAGCAATTGCCTGGCTTCCGTCATCGCCGATCGCGACGAGCTTTCCACACCGGCGCTGACAAGTCCCGCTATTGCTTCTTCCAGGAGACCTGCGCGTTCGGCGTGTATTGCGAGTGCTGCCGTGGTCATCCAGCCGGCGAGGCCGCGATTGCCGCTCACGGCCGCATGCAGCCGGTGATGCAAGATCTGACGGCGCTTTCTGAGTGTGCCGTTGTAAATGGTTTCTTGAATCAAAGCGTGCCGGAAGCGGTATGCGGCGCCACCCACATTCCAGGCTCGAACGGCGAAGTCAGCATCCA
This sequence comes from Mesorhizobium sanjuanii, assembly GCF_002529485.1. NCBI lineage: Bacteria > Pseudomonadati > Pseudomonadota > Alphaproteobacteria > Hyphomicrobiales > Phyllobacteriaceae > Mesorhizobium > Mesorhizobium sanjuanii. Next base: position 10,629 of record NZ_NWQG01000152.1, on the reverse strand, counting down.
CAAGCGTGTCGAGCGCATCGGAAATTGTAATGCGAGCGAAATCGGGCAGAAGTGCCGCAAGGAGATCGAGACTGAACAAATTGCCGGCAATCGAAGCGGCACGGGCAACCTCATGAGCCGCACCAAGCGGTTCGAGCCGCGCGCTGAGGACACGTTCGAAGACCGAAGTTCGACCCGACAAGGAACTTTGAGGCAGCTGTTCGATGTCGGTCGTCTCAGCCATCCATTGGCAGACCTCTTCGATGAACAGGGGTACGCCGCCTGCAACGCGCTCTGCCAGCTCGATCAGTTCCGGGTCGGCGGCCCTTTTTCCCTGGGGCCACATCGTCTCGATCGCGCGCAATCTGTCAGCGTGCTCGAGCGGTTTCAGCATGACGTGTCTGCCATAGCGCTGAAGCCAGCCGCCAACGCCTGGCCTGGTCGTTGCGATGAGCATCGCCCGCCAGCCTGAGAGTTGTTTGGCAAGTTCGGTGATCAGTTGCTTCGAGGACATGTCAATCCAATGAATGTCTTCGACAATCAACATGACCGGGCCGCCGGCGCACATGGCCTCCATGGCCTGGCCTATCGCCCAGTTGGCTTTCTCCCGCAGGGGCTCAGGGTGCATGTCATTAAAGCCCGGGTCGGCCCCTTCCGCGCCGAGCAGAAAAGAAAATAGACCAGCAACCTCCAGGTCCCCGATGCCGTGCACGGAAAAGACCCTGGCCACGCGTTTCGAAGTCAACGAACTGTCGTGATCTCCCGACTTTGCTTGCATCGTCTGGCGCAAGGGGTGCAGCGTCGAATGCGAGTCGCCCGGTGTGCACTGAAAGAAGAGCAGCTTGTTGCGCTGCAAATGTGTCTGCCTGCGAAGTTCGTGCACGATGCGGGATTTGCCGATGCCGGCTTCGCCCTCGATCAGGAGTACTTGACCGCGCCCGGCAACAGCGTCTTGCCAACAGCTGCGGATCAAGGCGAACTCGTCAATACGATCGACCAATGGGCTGGTCATCCGGCCAAAGGCGAAAAAGCGGTCGACCTCGCGCTTGTGATTCAGGGCTTGCCAGATCTGCTTCGGTCCTGCGAACCCTTTGATGGCGTGGGAACCGCGCGGACGAAAAGCATGGGAACGTCGGGCCAGCTCACGCGTCTCGTCGGACACATAGACGGTATCGGGCATAGCGAGCGCCTGCAGCCTGGCCGCCATCGCGAAGGCCGGACCGGTGATGCTCTCCTGGCCTGCGGTGACGTCACCCTTCTGGATGAGCGTCATCGACGTTGCGACACCGACCCTGACGTGTAGGTCGGTTCGCCCCCTTCGCAGCGCCAGGAGCCGACACGCGTGGATGATTTTCAACCCGGCTCGGATGGCCAGCGAGGCTGCGTCGTGATCACCGATATCGATAGGAAATACGGCAACCCCGCCGTCGCCGACTTCGACTCGGAGCGTGCCTGAGCAAGAAATGATCGCCTGCTTCACCGAGTGCTGGAAGTCAGATACAAGATCCTCGAAGTCCTCGATATCGAGAAGGCCAAGCAGTTCGGTCGACCCAACCAAGTCGTAACAAAGCGCTGTAAGCAAACGTCGTTCATGACGCACATCATCGCCGGACGCTGCGTTTGGATGCGACCCGGTTCGGTCACTATCTACCATGCGCTGATGCCCTCACTGAGCGTCCCGCCATAGTATCAAAAACGACGCCGCGCGACAAAGGAACCTGTGACGCAATCTGCGACACGCGGCTCAGGGCTCATTTTCGCAGAGGTTCGGTATCAGACGCTATAGTTCAATGTCCACCGTAGGTTGGCCGCTCGGCGCTACCTGCTCGTTCCGATGACACGAATGGCAATATTCCAGCCATCTCGGCCACTGGCCGCAGCTAGCTGATCAAGTTTTTATCGAGGCGGATCTGGCTCTCGTCAAACCGGCCGCACCAGAACATGCTTCTTCTTGCCCAGCGACAGCTTTGCAACCTGTTCCGGCCCCATATCCCTAGGCGTCACCATCCGGCGGTCGTCCGACACCGGCTGGTCGTTCAACCGCACCGCGCCGCCCTGGATATGCCGCCGCGCTTCGCCGTTGGACGCGGCAAGGCCGGCGGTGACGAGCAAAGACAGGATGCCGATGCCGCTTTCGAGATCCGCGGTCCCCACCTCGACGGTCGGCAGCGTTTCGGCGAGTCCGCCTTCCTCGAAGGTCTTGCGCGCGGTTTCCTCGGCTTGCTCGGCCGCCTCGCGGCCGTGCACGATGGCAGTCGTTTCCGTGGCCAGAACCTTCTTGGCCTCGTTGATCTCAGAACCGCCGAGCGCGGCGAGCCGCGCGATCTCGGCGAGCGGCAAGCGGGTGAATATCTTCAGGAAGCGCTCGACATCGGCGTCCTCGGTGTTGCGCCAGTACTGCCAGAAATCATAGGGAGAGAACAGATCGCCGTTCAGCCACACCGCGCCCTTGGCCGATTTGCCCATCTTCGCGCCCGACGATGTCGTCAGCAGCGGCGTGGTCAGGGCGTAAAGCTGCGGCGTGCCCATGCGGTGGCCGAGATCGACGCCGTTGATGATGTTGCCCCACTGGTCCGAGCCGCCCATCTGCAGCCGGCAGCCGTAGCGCTTGCTGAGCTCGACGAAATCATAGCCCTGCAGGATCATATAGTTGAATTCGAGGAACGACAGCGATTGCTCGCGCTCGAGTCGCAGCTTGACGCTGTCGAAGGTCAGCATGCGGTTGACCGAGAAATGCCGGCCGACGTCACGCAGGAACTCGACATAGTTGAGTTTCATCAGCCAGTCCGCATTGTTGACCATGATCGCCTCGCTGGGACCATCGCCGAAACGCAGGATGCGGCCGAAGATGCGCTTGATGCCCTCGATGTTGGCGGCGATCGCCTCGGGCGTCAGAAGCTGGCGCTGGTCGTCGCGGAAGGAAGGATCGCCGATCATCGAGGTGCCGCCGCCCATCAGGGCGATCGGCCGGTGGCCCGTCTCCTGCAGCCAGTAGAGCATCGTCGCCGAAATCAGATTGCCGATATGCAGGCTGGTCGCCGTCGCGTCGTAGCCGACATAGGCGGTCACCGTCTCCTTGGCGAAAAGCTGGTCGAGGCCGGCCTCATCCGAAATCTGGTGGATGAAACCGCGCTCGCTCATGATGCGCAGGAAATCGGATTTGAAGGCGGACATTTTTTCTTTCCCGAAAGCGCCCGGCCGAATGCGGCTCGGGTATGCATGAAGGCGCGCGTTTAGCACCAGCGCGCGATCAGCAAAAGTGGAATCCGGTTTTGCGTTCGATCGCGCGCCAAATAACAAGCCTTGGCGATGAGCAAAAGTGAAAACCGGCTTTGCGGCTCGCACGGATGTCGTCTGCGACGGCGGACGCGAATGCTTGCGTCATCGTTTCGGCTGGCGTAATGAGGCGCCGCGCCAACGGGTCCTTGCAGTCTTCGCCCGCTGGAACGGCACCGCACGGCATCCACCAAATGCCATATCCTGTGACAGAGCCCCGACGCGACATGCCGGAGATATCCATCGTCATTCCTTGCAGGAACGAGGCGGCGAACCTGCCGCTCCTGCTCGACGAGATCGGCGCCGCGATGGCTGGGCGCGACTTCGAGGTGATCGTCGTCAACGACGGTTCGACCGACGAGACAGAAGCGGTGCTCGCCGCCGAGGCGGCGCTTCGCCCATTTCCGCTGCGTCATCTCAAGCACCAGAAATCCGCCGGCCAGTCGCTTTCGGTGCGCTCGGGCGCCTGGGCGGCGCGTGGCGGGATCGTCGCCACGATCGATGGCGACGGCCAGAACGACCCGCAATACATACCGGTGCTGATCGACGCGTTGCGGCAGGCCGGTCCCGAGTTCGGTGCGGCGCAGGGACAGCGCCTGAAACGCCGCGACAGCAAGATCAAGCAACTGGCTTCGCGTTTCGCCAACTGGCTGAGAAGCGCGATCCTGCATGACGAGACCCGCGACACCGGCTGCGGCCTGAAGGCGGTCCATACGGATATCCTCAGGAAATTGCCATTCTTCGACGGCACCCACCGCTTCGTTCCGGCGCTGGTCATCCAGGAAGGATATCGCGTCGTTCATTGCGACGTCGTCGACCGCTCGCGGCGTCACGGCAAGTCGAACTACGGCATTTTCGACCGCGGCCTGCAGGGCGCTCTCGATCTCGTCGGCGTCTGGTGGCTGCGCCGGCGCCGCCGCGGAATGCCCAAGGCAGAGGAAATCACGCATGGCTAACGTGTTTCAGGAGCTGGCGACCTGGTTCCATCAGGTTTTCGTCAAGCAATTCGACGCCTGGGTCCTGCTCGGCTTCGTCGCCCAGTTCTTCTTCTCCATGCGCTTCGTGGTGCAGTGGATCGCGTCGGAAAGAGCCAAGCGCAGCGTCGTGCCGATCGCCTTCTGGTTCTTTTCGCTGGGCGGCGGCGGTCTGTTGCTGGTCTATGCAATCCAGCGCCAGGATCCGGTGTTCATCGCCGGCCAGGCCCTGGGTTTGTTCATCTACATCCGCAATCTTTGGTTGATCGCCAATGAGCGCAAGGCGGCGATGACCAAGGTCGACTGAGAAGTCCGTCTCGTCAGGGCAAGCAAATCGGTGGCCGAATGAACAGGAACATCCTCTTTCTCTTCCTGTTCAGCCTGCTGATGACGGTTTGTGGGCTGGCGACCATGCCGCCGCTCGATCGCGACGAGCCGCGCTTCGTCCAGGCCACCAAGCAGATGGTCGAGACCGGCGATTATGTCGACATCCGCTTTCAGCAGGCCTCGCGCTACCAGAAGCCGATCGGCATCTACTGGCTGCAATCGGCGGCCGTCGCGCTGAGCGGCAAGGGCGCCGAAGCGCCGATCTGGGTGTACCGCCTGGTCTCCGCCTTGGGCATTGCCATCGCTGTCGCGGCGATCACCTGGACGGGTGCCAATCTTTTCGGAACCAGCGCCGGCCTGGCCGCCGGCCTGGTGATGGCCGCGATCTTCGCGACCGCCTTCGAGGGGCGCGACGCCAAGACCGACGCGATGCTGCTGGCCTGCTGCGTGCTGGCGCAGGGCGCGTTGGCGCAGATCTATGTGGCCTCGCGCCGCAACGAGGCCGTTGCCAGCCATCTGCCATGGATATTCTGGGCGGCCCAGGGCGCGGCGATCTTGATCAAGGGACCGATCGCGCCGCTGCTGTCGGCGCTGACCGTCGTCGTGCTGTGCGCCTTCGAGCGGGACTGGCGCTGGCTGTCGAAGTTGAAGGCCGCGCGGGGGCTCGCCCTGGTGCTGCTGATCGTGCTGCCCTGGCTCATCCTCATCACCTGGAAAAGCGGCGGCGCTTTCCTGCAGCAGGCCGTCGGCAAGGACATGCTCGGCAAGGTCGCGCAGGGCGAGGAATCGCATGGGCTTCCGCCCGGCTTCTACATGCTGACCTATTCGCTGTTCATGTGGCCCTTCGGCCTGATTGCCCTCGGCGCCGGGCTTCAGGCCCTCAATCGTCTGCGCGACGATCCGCGGCTCCGTTTCTGCCTTGCCTGGTATATCCCGTTCTGGCTTTTGTTCGAACTGATCCCCACCAAACTGCCGCATTATGTCCTGCCGGCCTATCCCGGCATGGCGCTGCTGGTCGGTTGGCTTTTGACGTTGCAGCCGCAAGAGGCGAACGCGCCGCTCAGGCGCTGGCAGAATTGGCTGTGGTGGGCGACCGCCTTTGGCTTCGTGCTGGTCACGGCGGGCCTTGCCGTGCTCTGCGTGGCCGCGCCCATCCACTTTGCCGGCACCTTCTCGTGGTGGAGCATTCCGGCTGCCGCCGCGGCACTCGCGGCCGGCTATCTCGGCTTCTCCAGGCAACTGCAAGTGCGGCTCGGCCGCATCGCGGCAGTCACGATTTGTGCGGGCATTGCCTATGCTTTGCTGTTCGGTGTCATCGCGCCGTCATTGAAACCGATTTGGATGAGTCCTCAGATTGAGGCTGCGGTTCGTGCGAATCGTCCCTGTGAGACGACGGTGCTCGCCTCCGCGGACTATCACGAACCAAGCCTGGTATTTTTGGTAGGCACGAACACGATCCTGACCGATGTCGATGGGGCTGCACAACATCTGCTTGCCGATCCTGCCTGCGCGCTGGCGCTGGCGCCGATCGGGGAAGAAAAAACGCTGCACGGCCTTCTGGCAGGACAGTCGGCGAGCCGTGTCGCCCGGATCGATGGGATCAACTATTCGTCAGGAGACAGACTGTCGCTCGGTCTCTATCGTATCGCGAAATAACCGCCCTTCGATGATCGCTTCGAGCTTGGCATGCTGGTGAGGTCTCCGGTGCCTGCGACTGCTGTGCTCCGTCTGTCTGTCGACAATTTTCGTGACACCGCCCAGATCGTGGCAAAGCGCCTTGTCACCCGTCCCGCGCACTATCCACAGATCCTGTGGTCGGTCTGGACCGTGGCCTGGCTTTTGCTGACCATAGCGGTGCTGATCCGTTTCGACGCTGAGGCAGGGATGTCCTGGGGGCGGTGGCCCACCGGCTTCATCGATCTCACCGACTTTTTTACTGTCTTTGGCCTGGGCGGGTGGTACCTCATTCCGTCGGCGCTGCTGCTTGTGGCCGCAAATCTGACGGACTGGCGCAGCCTTTCCAGACGATCGCTGATGCTCGTCTACAACTGGACCTGCCTTGCTTTTCTGGTGCTGAGCGCCGCTGGCCTTGCCGGGCTGGCCGTCAATTTGTTGAAATATGGCATTGGCCGGGCGAGGCCGGTCTATTTCAATAATCTTGGTGATTTGTCGCTGCATCCTTTCGCCATGGATGCGCGCTTCGCCAGCTTCCCTTCCGGCCATGCCACGAATATGGGCGCTGTGTTCGCGATCGTGCTGCTCTTGTTTCCGCAACGCAAATACATCGCATTGGTGTTCGCCTTGTGGGTAGCATCGACCCGCATCTTTGTCGGCGCGCACTATCCGAGCGACACCGTCGCCGGCTTCGGTCTTGGCGGCGCCATTGCCGTGGCTTGCGCGCTGGTCTTCGCCCGGCTTGGGTTTATCTTCCGTCGGACAACGACAGGACTGCCGGTTCGCAAAAGGACGTTTCGGTTGTTATGGCCAAGCCGAAAGCCGGATCGTTCCGGCGCCGCTCAACAACCAAATTTCGGGCTTGAAGCCACACAATAGCGCCGGCCGTCCTCGGCAGCGCAGGAGGCGTTTTGTCACTTTGCCGGGAAGGCATGGATTTGGGCTTCAAATGCTCGTAGACTTGCATTTTTCTGGCTGTGGCCCCGCTTGTGATGCTCCGTCGGTCTCTCGGCAATTTTCAGGATACGTTCAAGATAATACGAAGGCGCTTTGTCGCGCGTCCGGCCAATTACCCACAATTGCCTTGGGCAGTCTTTGTGGGCGTCTATCTGCTTCTGATCGCAGCCTGCATGGCTTTCCTGGATGGCATTGCGGTCGGCTGGCGGGACCGCTGGCCGAGCGGGTTCGTCGCAGTCGCCAACGGTTTCACCAGTTTCGGCTTGGGCGGCTGGTATCTCATCCCGCCGCTGGTCCTGTTCGTGCCGGCCAACCTGCTGGACTGGAGGGCTCTTTCGAGGCGTTGGCGCATGGTCGCCTACAACTGGACCTGTTTCGCCTTCTTCGTGCTTAGCGCCGCCGGTTTGTCAGGGCTGACGGTGACGGTCCTGAAGCATGTCTTCGGCCGTAGCCGGCCGGTCATGGACATGGGGCTGTTCTCTTTCCGCCCCTTCGCGTTCGATCCGTATTTCGCCAGTTTCCCGTCCGGCCATGCAACGAATGTGGGCATGCTTGCGGCCGTGGTGTTTCTTCTTTCACCGGCATGGGGGAAATACGTTGTTTTGCCCCTCACCATGTGGATTGCGGCGACGCGGATTGTGGTCGGCGCACACTATCCAAGCGATACGATCGCCGGCTTCGGCCTCGGCATCGCTTGCACCGTCGGCACTGCGCTGGTCTTTGCCCGGCTCGGCTTCATCTTCCGGCAGACGGCGGCGGGGTTGCCGGTCCGCAAGAAGACATTCAGGCTGCTCGCGACAGGGCGGAAGCCGGCAAGCAGCCCGCCACGGATGCTTTACACAGAGGCAGCCAGTCCCTGAGAGGCGCTACTTGCTATCCAGTCCGCCCCAGGATCGCACCATGCGGGCCATATCGCTTGCGGTCGTACCTTCGCTCTCCAGCCCCTCGGCGACACCGACGCGGTCGGCGGCTGGCCGGTTCTGGCTGACCTTCCACTTGCCGCTGATATCCGTGATCTCGATTTCCAGCCCGACAATGCCCTTGATCTGCGACTGGATGAAGGCCGGCGGCGCATCGGTCACCGCCCAGGGCGCTTCACGTGCGCCTTCCTGCGACACCGTCAGATCGGCAATCTGCTGCGCCAGCCAATCCCCGTCCTCGATCACCCTGACCATGCCGCGCACCTGGACGATTGCGTAATTCCAGGTCGGCACGACCTTGCCGGTCTCACGCTTGGTCTCGTACCAGGACGGCGTCACATAGGCATCGGCGCCCTGGAAGACGACTAGCACGGGCGAGAGAGGATTGTCGGCCAGCAGCCGCCACTGCGGATTGGCCTTGGCCAGATGTGCCCGCAGCCTGCCCTTCGGCGGCACATCTGCGTTGGGCGGAGAGGGGGCATCGAGCAGGAAGGGGATCGCATTGGCGATTGGCCCCTCGGCGCCCCCCTTGGCACCATTGGAGATCAGCAGCCCAAGCGGATGCGCCCGTACCAGCCTGTGCAGGATCTCCTGCCGCGTCTCCTGGAAATGAGGAGGCTGGTACATTGGATTCCGCTTCTATCTCAACCGCTTCGGCCGCGGATCGGACAACTCGCCGGCTAGCCGGCGATCGAGATAGTCCGCGCATTCCTCAAGCAGGAGGTCTGCGTCATTGGAGAAGAAATGATTGGCGCCGGGCAAGGTTTTCTGGGTGATGGTGATGCCCTTTTGCGTGTGCAGCTTGTCGACCAGCCCCTGCACGTCCTTGGGCGGCGCCACCTTGTCGGCATCGCCATGGATGATGAGGCCGGAAGACGGGCAGGGCGCCAGGAACGAGAAATCGTAGGTGTTGGGCTGCGGCGCGATCGAGATGAAGCCTTCGATCTCGGGACGGCGCATCAGAAGCTGCATGCCGATCCATGAGCCGAACGAATAACCGGCGACCCAGCAGCTCTTGGAATCCGGATGCAGCGACTGCACCCAGTCGAGCGCCGCCGCCGCGTCCGACAATTCGCCGGTGCCGTGGTCGAATTCGCCCTGACTGCGGCCAATGCCGCGGAAATTGAAGCGAAGCGTGGTGAAATCCCGCTTCTGGAACATGTAGAAGAGGTCGTAGACGATCTTGTTGTTCATCGTGCCGCCGAACTGCGGATGCGGATGCAGCACAATGGCGATCGGCGCGCTCTTTTCCTTGGAGGGCTGGTAGCGGCCCTCCAGGCGGCCGGCCGGACCGGTGAAAATGACCTCAGGCATAAAATACTCCAATTGGCATAAAATGCGCGGCGCCCGGAACAACTCTTCCTCTGGCCCCAGCCTTTTCCAGGCCTTGACGCAGGGCGAGCGTCTTCTTAGAAGCTAGTTTAGAATTGTTCAAAACTGGGTGGCCAAAACCTGTTGGCTCGGCCGCCCGCGCCGCAAGCCGGGTAAATAGGACGGCTTGCCTTGCAATTTCAAGGAAATAACGCGCTATCGTTGGCGAATGGCTTTTGACAGGACCAATTGACGGAAAATGGCCTCAACTCGCGCCTATCTCGACTACAATGCCAGCGCGCCGCTGTCGACGGCGCGTGACGCAATGATTGCCGCGCTCGATGTCGCCGCCAACCCGTCATCGGTCCATGCCGAGGGCCGCACCGCACGGCGGCTGATCGAGAATGCAAGGCGCGATGTCGCCGCCCTCGTCAATGCCAGATCCGAGCATGTCGTGTTCACCTCCGGTGCGACGGAAGCCGCCTCGACGCTGCTGACGGCGGACTGGCGGATGGGCCGCGGCGCCGTGCGCATGAGCCGGCTCTATGTCTCGGCAGCCGACCATCCCTGCATCCTGAATGGCGGGCACTTCCCGGCTGCCCAGGTGACGTGCATCGGCGTTGACGCCAACGGCATCGCCGATCTCGCAGCCTTGGTGGCGGCACTCGTTAGCCATGAGAAGGCCGACGGCCTGCCGCTGGTGGCGATCCACGCCGCCAACAACGAGACCGGCGTCATCCAGCCCATCGACCGCATCGCCGAAATCGTCAAGGCGGCGGGTGGCATCCTGGTGATCGACGCCGTACAGGCAGCGGGCCGCATTCCGATCGACATGTCAGCGGGTTATGCGGATTATTTGATTCTGTCCTCGCACAAGATCGGCGGCCCCAAGGGCGTCGGCGCCATCGTTGCTGCGGCGGACTTGATGATGCCCCGGCCATTGATCAATGGCGGCGGCCAGGAAAAGGGCCATCGCGGCGGCACGGAGAATCTGCCAGGCATTGCCGGTTTTGGCGCTGCGGCACGGGAAGCCTTGAACGGATTGCAAAGCATTGATGCGGTCGCTGGCCGTCGCGATGAGGTCGAGGCCATCCTGAAAATGTTGGTGCCGGACGTGGAAATCTTTGGAACTGGTGCGCCGAGGCTTGCCAATACGACATTCTTCGCTATTCCCGGCATCAAGGCCGAGACGGCGCAGATCGCCTTCGATC